>JAGGRV010000142.1 GCA_021159445.1 Deltaproteobacteria bacterium
ATCCACCACCTGCAGTTGGGTAAATCCAAGATCTATGATATTTCCTTCCCTATATACAGACATCCCCCAGAGTTGCATCATAGCCACACCCAGCTCGGAGGATAGAAGCTTGAGCTTCAACGTGATCTTGGTATTAAGGAAATTGGGAAGGGGAAACATGGCAAGAGATATGAAAAGAGGAAACCATATCGCCTTCAACTTTTGCCAACCCATGTGCAGCCAGCAGAGCCCCGCCACAACCAGCCAAGAGGATATATAAAGTGTATAAAACTCTCCTCCAAGCTCACCCATCCAGAAAAAAAGTAACCCGACCAAAAGCGCTGCAAGGCCTGCCCATTCAGGATGTGATACGGTTTGCCTCAAGCTGTTTCTCTTTTCCCATATTAAGTATAGAACAATAAAGGGAACAAGATAGCAATAAGTGTAGTCCTCTCTTTTCCACCAAGAAATCATCACCCGGTGAGAAGAATAGTACAAACCTATCAATAGTAAGCTGTATAAGAGACCCTTTAAATAGGATTCAGGTCTTATTTTTGGCAATAAATTCATGTGTTTTAAACAGGATCGTCACATTTTAGCTTTATCTTGAGTCCTAAGATTTTTTCTGACACGGGTCGCCTATGGCGACACACTGATTACACGGTCCATACTTCTTAATCTGAAAAATTTTCTCTTTTCAGGCTTTTTGCAGTGTAATCATTATTGCGAAACGATGATACTTTTTCCTTCTGCGGACTCCGCATAAGGAAATATCTGTGTGGGTCTGTGGAAAATTCACTATGTCAAAAAATAAAAGGTTATTCAATTTAGTCAATAATGTCACCAAGATCCTCTTTGCTACATTTGGTTTTTTATGTTGACAAAATGTATTCATATATGCATACTAATTTGTATACAATAAACGCAAGGAGGAAGCCATGGCTACCCCAACAATCAGGATCAGCAAAACCACACATGAGTTGCTTCATACCTTGGCCAGCCAGGACAATACTTCGATGCAAGCCATCGTGGAACAGGCGATAGAACATTACCGCAGACAGCGCTTTCTTGAAGGCCTGAGCGCAGACTTTACCAACTTGCGCGAAAATAATGAAAGCTGGCACGATGAACTACAGGAGAGACAACAGTGGGATATAGCGCTTGGTGATGGAGAAAAAGCATGACTGATATCAGACCTAAGCGCGGTGAGTTCTGGCTTATCGACTTAAGCCCTGTCCGCGGTCATGAGCAATCGGGTAGACGGCCGGGACTTGTTATTTCGGTTGATCTCTTCAACCAAAGCCCGGCTGAACTCATCATTATTATACCGGTTACAACCAGGAAAAAAGGAATCAGATCACATGTCCCGATAGAACCTTCAAAAAGTGGTCTGAACAAAGTCAGTTTTATCAAGTGCGAGGATATTCGATCTGTCTCAAAGGAACGGCTAATACACCGCTTAGGAAAGGCAGATCAAGAAACTTTATCCCAAGCTGAAGACAAACTCCGCATCCTTATGGACCTCTGACTTCCGATCTCTGTCTCTGACATAATTAGCCCAAAGTAGTTTACGCTTTTGGAGGTAATATACCTCAAAAATATGACCTGTGCGATTAACTATTAGCTTTTGTAACTCCTCAATAACTCAGGGTAAAATGTCTGGATTCCGGCACGTAAACTAACTCCGTTCCCTAAATTCTACCGATTTGGGCGTCAATATTTTCAAGTGATGAGCCGTTTCACGAGCCCTTTTAGTTCCACATCCCCCATGTCGTCCCACATGTCCCACATGTCACAAGCCCATTGACACACATAATTATGGTCTCTATAATAACCATATACAAAAAAGGAGGTTTCCTGTGCAACCGATTAAAAATTATGTTCCTGTTACAAAGGCAAAAACCATCCTCTTGGATATGGTCAGAAATATCAAAGATTCTGACGATGCTATAGTTATCACAAAAAATGGGATACCCGAAGCGGTACTTATTAGTATGGATAAATTTGAGGGACTGCTGGAAACATTAGAAATTCTTTCCAATGAAAAGGCAATGAAGTCCATACGAAAATCGATTCAAGAGGCGGATAAGGGAATGTGGGTTGATTATGATGAGGTTTTCCCGGAATGATTCAGTGGAAAATCAGATTGACCCCTGAAGCCAGCAAGGCCTTGACTAAACTTCATCCTGATAGCAAAAGACTCATTAAAAAGGCTATAAAACAGATCTATAACTCCCCCCATTCCGGGGCTGACCTGCAAGGGGAATTATCCGGGTTCATGTCGTTTAAGCCCAAAAGATACAGGATAATTTACAAATTAGCTGAAGAGAAACAGCGCATTGAAATCTATTATATTGGGCACAGAAGGGATATTTACGAACGATTCAAGCAACTCCTAAATCATTTCAGTTCATAAGAACCTCTAGAGTTATAAAAAGTTAGCAACTTCCCCTATTCGGTGAAACAACACACGTGCGATTCCCCCATTCATTTGACTGACCTCTGACCTCTGTCCACTCATCCCTTATTTTTCTTTAATCTGCGTCAATCTGCGTAATCTGCGGATATTCTTTTTCCCCAAAACCACTGACTAACCAGCTCATTAAGCTATTAGACTAACTCCGTCCTCTAAATTCCCAACTGGGGTGTCTAAGAGATTTTTCAGTTCTTTATCCGTGCCTGTCAGAATAAAATGTCTGTGTCCGTCCGTGTGTGTCCGTGGCTAATTTAACCCGTGTCTAAGATTTTTTTCTGACACGGGTCGCCTGCGGCGACACACAGGTTACACAGTCCATATTTCTTAATCCGTGTTAATCCGTGAAATCCATGTCCAAAATATTCTTTCTCAATTCTCCAGAGCCATATGAACTAAATTTTGTTGCGATTTTGTACAAAATATGTATAAAATAAATTATGCAATTTGAATGGGATGATAAAAAGAGCCGTACTAACAAAGCTAAACATAATATTGATTTTGATACTGCAAAGGAACTGTGGAACGATACCAACAGGGTCGAAATTCTCACAGCCTATCCGCTTGAGAACAGAAACATTTTAATAGGAAAAATCGATAAAAAGCTGTGGACCGCAATTTTCACCCGGAGAAGCAACTCTACTCGAATCATATCAGTAAGACGCGCCAGAAAAAAGGAGGCTAAATTGTATGGCAAAAAAGAAAATAGCTAAAAACACAGAAGAGTTTGACCGGCGATTCGACGAGGGCGAGGATATTCATGATCTTATTGACATGTCTAAGGCCAGGATTATTCGTCACGGAAAGAAAGTCCGCATCACGCTTGATGTGGCAGAAGAACTGGTCAATGAAATTGATCGCATCCGGGAAAGTATCGGTGTAGACCGCGGTGCTTTAATAAAGATTTGGTTGCACGAAAGGGTGAAACAAGAGAAGGTAACAACTGTATGACATTAAGACCTTTTGAATGAGATCAACGAGTTTGTTCTAGAATTGAAGTTGGATCGTTCGACCTATTTGCGAGAAATTCTACGGAAAGGATTCTCCCTCGACAAGCAAGACCGGTTATTGCTCAAATACGTCCGGAAAGAGTTGAGCTAAATGGAAGTTTGTAAAGAACTGAAGTGGGACCCATGCGAATTCCTGACCCAATTGAAAGCAAGAAACCTGTATCTGAATGTCGAATTGGAAGACTGGTTAGATGCAGCAGACCTACCATCGGAATGAATCCCGCAATCCTCAATCTCCCTATCTAACTTTCCTCTTTGCCTATTCCCCTGAAATTTTCTTTGACATGGGGCGACTGGCGACATAAGGCGTTCAGTTTTCTTTAATCTGCGTAATCTGTGGATTTCTGTCCTCTGGCCTCTGACATCTGATCTCCGTCCTCTGATCTCCCCTCCCCAAACCACTGACTTACCAGCTCCGTCCCCTAAATTCTCCCTATGCTACTTGTGAGACCCCAGAGGTCAGATGGGGGTAATGTAGATGTCGAACTCAGCGACGCGACGCCAATCGCTGTCGAGTGTAGCTATCGCCGTTACGCCCAAACGCTCCGCCTCAGCCAGGATCAAGGCATCATGGGGTAACAGATAGTAGGCGGTAATAAAGTGGCGCATGCGGTCTTCAAGAGACTGCGTGTCCGGCGTGACCAACAGATCATTTGGCTGTGCCGGAGTGAGAGGGATAGCAGCCAGTATGTCACCGAAGCTGGTTAAGTTATCAAACCCGGCCGCAATCAGTTCTGGCTGGCGTTTATAGGCCGCCAACCAATTGGGCCGCCTATTCTCGGGCGCCATCGATTCCCAGGAGCGACGCAAACTGCGGCTAAGGATAACATGATAGCATTCCTGGAGCACAGGGATCAGCAGCCAGGCAACCGTCTGATACTGAGCAATTTGTGGCCCAAACGCCGGATGAACTGATGCGCAGCCCAGGCGTTGGGGTTGTCGTCCCCTTTGCGGAGAGCGAGGAGTATAGAGCTATCAAGGACCACTTGGCCAGGCAAAGGCGTCGCCGGATCAGCAAGATCATACAATGCCATCAACGCGCCTCCTGAATTTCGAGCCAAAACGCATCCTCTTCAGAAGGCAAATCAGCAAATAACTCGGCAAGACGGTCCTCGGGTGCTCCCAGGCGCTCTCGCAGGCTGCACGCTCGAACCAGCAGAGCCTCTTGCCGGCGCTGCAACTCTGACGATAGCGGCGATTGGGCTTTGTTATCAGAACCAGCGGCAGACGTTTGCAAACGTTCGAACTCATCGACGCCGATCAACACCGCCATGGGTTGCCCACGTCGCTCCAGGATGAATGTCCGCCCCCCGTACTTTGCCTGCCCCACCAATTCGGCCAGCTTGCTCTTGGCCTCAGTCATACCTACAGTCCAATTCATGGTTCGCCCCCAAATGGTCAAGATGACTATATTATAGCACGGCAGGACAGTAGACACAAGTAGAGGTCAGACCCCATTCTCCATTGACAATATATCTTTTAAAGCTATAATTAAGCATGTATAAATTGAAATACAGACGTCAGGCCAGAAACTATCTGGCGCGCCTGCCACTAAAAATAAAATCGGCCATCGTAAATAATTTGCATGAGCTTGCGGCAAATCCTGACAATCCCTCTCTTGATATTGACGACTTAAAGGGACGGAAGGGATTTCGTCTCAGAGTGGGTCAGTACCGTGCTATCTATATACGCCAGGATGACCTATTGATAATAGAAGTGGTAAAAATACGCCCGCGAGGCGACATTTACAAGAGGTAAACATGGAATATCAAACTATTAAAGAAAATGGCAAAGTAAAGTATGTTGTTCTTCCCGTCAACTTATTCGATACTCTCATTGATAGTTTAGAGGATGAATCGGATCTACGCGACATTCGAGAGGCTAAGAACGACCTGTTGTATGATCAGGAGGCGGCGGAAAACTACATCTTCATGAATCCGGTTAAACGAGAGCGTCTTGAAAAGGGATGGACCCAAAAAGAGCTTGCTGATAGAATCGGCGTAAAACAGGCTACTGTGGCAAGATGGGAACGAGAAGGCGCTATTTACCGCAAGGCAACCAGACAAAAATTGGCAAAAGTCTTTGGAATAAGCGAGGCAGGTTTCTCTTGAAAGCTAAGCGTTCACAGGGCACCGCATCTGCTTTGTTGTCGGGCACTTGAAGTACAGG
>JAGGRV010000396.1 GCA_021159445.1 Deltaproteobacteria bacterium
GAAGACGGCAAAAAAGACATTAATTTGTTCAAGTTATTTATTGTACGTTCCTTAGTAGGTTGTGGTAAAACGGGTGCTGTAACCCTGCGAACGGTTACAAAAAAAGAGCCAAGAACAGGTTGGATTATAGCAAGATATGGATAATAATGTATGATTCGGCTGAAAAATGTTAAAAATATCTAACCAAGTATCTATCCCTGATAGTGAAATCGAGATTAGTGCTATTCGTGCTCAGGGGGCGGGAGGCCAGAACGTAAACAAGGTCTCCACCGCAGTACACTTGCGCTTTGACATCAGAGCTTCATCACTTCCTGATTTTTATAAAGAGAGGCTCTTAATGTTGAATGACCAGCGCCTTACAAAAGAGGGGGTGATTGTTATTAAGGCGCAGCAGTATCGTAGCCAGGAAGGCAACAGGAAAGAGGCATTGATACGGCTCCAAAGGTTTATAAAAAGCGCTGCGGTAATTCACAAAAAGCGAAGGCCTACTAAACCGACACGAAGCTCTAATAAAAGACGTTTAGAACAAAAAACCAAACGAGGAAGGGTTAAGGCTTTAAGAGAAAAAGTAAGCACGGAAAAAATTGAAGATTGAAGGCATCCGTTATACGGATGCCGACCATTGTTGTCATGCCGGTACGGCTGCAGAAATCACATCATCTTTGTGACCAACCCAGGATGGTATTGCCCAGGTTCTATCATGTTCCACATACTCCCAGGCATAGGGACAATTTAACAATTCCTGAGTCAAAGCATGATGCAGGGCATGTCCGCTCTTTACAGCTTTTACCTTTCCTAAAATAGGCGCGCCTAAAAGATAAAGGTCTCCGATCAAGTCCAAAACCTTATGGCGGACAAATTCATCAGAAAACCGCAGGCCGCCACTATTGTATATTGATTTATCGCCTACGACCACAGCGTTTTCAAGGGACCCACCCCGGGCGAAACCATTTTCTCTCAACAACTCCACTTCACTAAAAAAACCAAAAGTCCTCGCCTTGCTGATTTGGCACTCAAATGTTTGCGGCGTGATCTTGTCAACAAAACGCTGTTTGGCGATAAGGGGATGTTCAAATTCTATTTCAAAAGACACAACAAAATTCTTGCAAGGCTCAATACTCAGAAGCTTATCACCCCTTGTCACCATTATTGGTTCCAGAATCTCAATATATCGTATGGGCTCATCCTGGGCCTTCAGACCTACCTTTTGCAAAAGAGTGAGAAATGGAGCTGCGCTCCCATCCATTGCCGGGACTTCGGGCCCATCAACCTCAATCAAGGCATTATTCACACCTGCTCCCGACAGAGCTGCCATTAGATGCTCAATGGTTGAAATAGACCCTCGTTCAGTACCTATGGTGGTTGCAAATCTGGTATCCACCACATACTCTGTCCGGGCTGGAATAACCTGTTCAGGGCTCAAGTCACTACGAACAAAACAAATTCCGGTATTGGCCGGAGACGGATTTATTTTTAAAGAGATCTTTTTCCCGGAGTGCAGTCCTATACCAAATGCCTTTACAGACTTTCTAATTGTATGTTGAAAATTGGTCACCATTATTTTTCCTTAATAAAGATGTCGAAACTGGAAATTGGAAATTCGAAATTAGGTAACGTATCTACATCCTTGTGTTTTTCCCAATTTCAAATTTCAAGTTTCTAGTATCACTAGAAGCAAGAATAATGCCTAACAAGGTGATAAGCTTTTTAACTGTAATTTCAGATAACTATAAAATGTTAGTTGATCAATCATCAATCAAGTGGGACTAGAAAGTCCGGAAAAGCAAGTAAGAGAGTGACATAAAAGTCTCTTTTAAAAAAGTGTGGAGTTCCTATTCAAGTAGTAAGACCCAGACGACGAAGTGCACGCTCATCTCTGGACCAGTCCTTAAGGACCTTTACCCGAAGATCCATATACACCTTTTTACCCCAAAGCGATTCAAGCTCCTCTCTGGCAAGAATCCCAATTTTTTTGAGAAAATGAGCATCTTTACCGATAATTATTCCTTTCTGAGAAGGCCTTTCCACAAAAATAGTGGCTGAGATCTTTGTGACCTGCTGTTCCTGATTATCCTCAATCTCTTCAACATTTACTGCTGTTGAATAAGGGATCTCCTGTTCTGCAAGCAAGAAAATTTTCTCCCGAATAAATTCAGCTACAAGATCGTCTCTGGACTGGTCAGTAATAACTGCCCCGTTGAAAAACTGAGGCCCTTCAGAAAGCAATCTTAATATCTCGTCAAGTACATAATAAGCACCGCTTTCGTACCTGGCAGATATAGGCACAATTGCTTCAAAGGGATATGCATCCTTCAGCTCATCAATCATGGGCAGCAAGGTCTCTTTTGCCACTTTGTCGATTTTATTGAGGACTAACACTACAGGCTGCCCGACCTTTCTTAAAAGGTCCAAAATGGCAAACTCCTGACCTCTACGTCTGCGAGTTACGTCAACCACAAACACTACCGCATCTACATCTGCAAGTGCCTTAGTGGCCCAACGCACTAATATCTTATTAAGAGGTTTATTGGATTCGTGTATCCCGGGTGTGTCCACAAATACAACCTGGAATTTATCTCCAGTGAGTATGCCTTTTACTTGACGTCGAGTTGTCTGGGGCTTGGGAGTAGTAATTGCTACCTTTTCACCAAGAAGTTGATTAAGGAGGGTTGACTTACCTACATTTGGTGCTCCGACTATTGCAACAAAACCTGAACGAAAGCCTGTCTGTTTCGAATCTGTATCCATCTAAAATTTTATTTCAGGACTTTTTGCGGTGTAATTAAGTATCTAAAATACACAATGCCTTACGGGCGGCATCCTGTTCCGCCTCTTTTTTGCTCCGCCCACTGCCTCTTTGTAACACCTGACCGTTAAAGTTAATTATTACCTGAAATATCCGCTGATGATCAGGTCCACTAACTTTTTCGATCTCATACATAGGTACACTATGAAAACGGCCTTGAGTCAATTCCTGAAGTTTGCTTTTGTAATCCTGGCCGAGTCCTATGTCCACTGCCTGATCAAGCAAATCACCAAAGCACCTTTCAATAAAAGAAAAGACCTCTTCTATTTTACTGTCGAGGTAGATGGCCCCTACTACTGCCTCAAAGGCATCAGACAAGATGGACGGCTTCGCGCGTCCTCCGCTCCTGTCTTCACCTTTGCCCAGTCGCAGGTGTTTCCCCAGTCCGAGTCTTCGAGCCTGTATGGCAAGCTGACTCTCGTTCACAAGAAACGATCTCATACGAGTTAGCTCACCTTCTCTGCACCTCTTCGCATGGCGGGTAAAGAGAAGATGGCTGACCACAAGCTCCAGGACAGCATCACCAAGAAATTCTAAACGTTCATTGTCCAGGGCACCTATCCCATGCTCTACAGCATATGAACGATGAGTAAGGGCCTGTTCCAGGAATTCAGGACGGACAAAATAATAGCTAAGGCTGATTTCTAAATCAGATACAGAATCTTGTCCGGGTTTGAAACTGTCAGATTCTTCCATTTATATCTTTGGGAAATAAGAGATGCCAAGAATTAAAAACTTTGCAAATGCAATGTGATAGAGGCTCGATAAACATAATAATAATATCTTGTACCAGAATCTGAGCTGAACAACAAGATGCGAGAATGGCCTTTTTATCAAACCATTACAATATGGATTCTTTTTACCTTGATTTCCCTTTCCTATTTTGGCATTCTGCATTAACAGATAAATCATCAGTATTCGATTATGTTGGCATACTCTAAAACCCATGTCCAGTGTTCAATGAAAAATGAGAGGAAGATATCATGCGCAGTGACCGAATGAAAAAAGGTTTGGAACGGGCACCCCACAGGGCGCTATTTAAGGCCATAGGCTATACTGACGAGGAACTCCAAAGACCCATAATAGGCGTGGCCAACTCCTTCAACGAAATTATCCCGGGGCACATACATCTGCGTCAGATCACAGATGCAGTCAAGGCTGGGATCCGGATGGCAGGGGGAACCCCTGTGGAATTTGGTGGGATTGGTGTCTGTGACGGCATTGCCATGAACCACTTAGGGATGCGGTACTCTCTGGCCAGCAGGGAACTGATAGCTGACTCAGTCGAGCTCATGGCACAGGCCCACCCCTTTGACGGCCTAGCACTTGTACCAAACTGCGACAAAATAACTCCTGGTATGCTGATGGCAATGCTCAGGCTCAATATTCCCGCCATAGCCGTAACCGGTGGTCCCATGCTGACAGGAGACTGGAGGGGCAAAAAGGTCAACCTGATTTCCGTATTTGAGGGAATAGGTCAGGTGAAGGCAGGAAACATGAGCGAGGCTGAACTCTACGAAATTGAGAATGAGTCCTGTCCCACATGTGGCTCATGTTCCGGGATGTTCACAGCAAACTCGATGAACTGTCTCGCTGAAGCCCTTGGACTGGCCCTTCCGGGAAGCGGCACTATTCCCGCGATATCGGCTGCAAGGATTCGCCTTGCAAAGGTCGCCGGCGCCCAGGCGGTCCGCTTAGTGGAAATGGATTTAAGGCCAAGGGACGTGGCCACGCTGTCTGCCTTTAAAAATGCTATTGCTGTAGATATGGCACTGGGGTGTTCAACCAACACAGTGCTTCATGTGCCCGCAATCGCTAATGAGGCAGATGTGGATCTCCCCTTGGAAATCTTTAATGAAATCAGCGCCAAGACACCCCATCTGTGCAGCATGATCCCCGCTGGCCCGCACAGTCTTCAGGAACTTGATCTGGCTGGAGGCATCCAGGCCATAATCAGGGAACTGGATAAACTGGGAGTCATCGATACGAATATAAAAACAGTTACAGGCTCCACAGTTGGAAAAAATATTGAGCATGCAGTAATAAACAATATGGATGTAATTCACCATGTTACTGACCCGTATCACAAAGAAGGCGGCATTGCCATACTATACGGAAACCTCGCTCCTGAGGGTGCTGTAGTTAAACAGTCTGCAGTAGCTCCGGAGATGCTGAGGCACAAGGGTCCAGCCAGGATTTTTAACTTAGAGGATGAGGCATATGACGCTATCTTGAACAGACAAATCAAGGCCGGAGATGTAATAGTGATCCGCTATGAAGGGCCAAGAGGTGGACCGGGAATGCCTGAGATGCTCTCCCCCACGGCCGCTGTAGTTGGAATGGGACTGGATAAAGACGTCGCCCTCATAACCGACGGCAGATTCAGTGGGGGCACCAAAGGCGCGGCGATCGGCCACATATCACCTGAGGCTGCTGACGGAGGCACAATAGGTCTTGTCAAGGAAGGAGACATTATAGAGATCGACATCCCTGCCAGGAAGCTGAGCCTTCAGGTCGCTGAAGAGGAGTTGGATCAAAGGCGGAGCAATTGGAAGCCGATGGAACCGCGCATAACTCAGGGATACCTGGCACGGTATGCAAGGCAAGTAAGTAGTGCCTCCAAGGGAGCTATAGTGACCTGAATAGTTCACTTTAGGAACTCCAAACTCAATAAAAAGGTTGGATTCCATTTCACTACATCCTAAGTTGAGCGATTAACTGTTAGCCATTAGCGTTTAGCTTTGAAAAAATCAAGGCATTACATTAATTAGAA
>JAGGRV010000020.1 GCA_021159445.1 Deltaproteobacteria bacterium
TAGCTAGAATTTGGATATGTTATATTTTTTCAAAAGTTCATAAAAACGAGACCGGCGCAGGCCGGATACCTCGCAGACCTTTTCAATGTTAGCCCCTGTGTGCAACATCAGGTCTTGCAGATATTGCTGCTCTGCTTCGGCAATAGCAGCCTGTCGAATTGCCTGGAGTTTGGGTAATGGTTCTCCGGTGTCTCCCCTCGGGATGCCTTTATGCGCTATTTTTTTGTTGACCGAGGCCCGTGCCAACTTGATGCGAATCTGGGTCGGCAGGTGCGCAGGGAATAGCGTTGGCTCATTGCCTGCCGTAGCAATTGCGCTCTCCATGGCATTGAACAACTCCCTCACGTTACCAGGCCATTCATATGCACCAAGGGCCTCGAAGAACTCAGGAGAAAAGCCCTTTATTCCCATCTTATAACGCTTGCAGACCCTGGCAGTATGGTACATGGCCAATTCCATCATATCTCCATCACGTTCCCTGAGTGGCGGCAACTCGATGGTGATGGACCGGAGCCGGAACAGGAGATCGTTGCGGAACTGCCCGCGACGAACCATTTCATCCAGGTCCCGGTTGGTCGCTGCTACCAGCCTGAAATTGCTTACCACCTCTAGTTTAGCGCCTACCGGGCGAAAACGGTGTTCCTGTAGGACACGAAGAAACGCTTTCTGAAGGGAACGTGGAAGCTCACCCACCTCGTCGAGAAAAAGGGTCCCTTCGTGGGCCTGCCTGATCAGGCCCTCACTTGCCTTGTCAGCCCCTGTAAAGGCCCCTCTTTCATGCCCGAAAAGTACACTCTCTACAAGTGTCTCGGGGAGCGCAGCGCAATCGACCACGACAAAATTTCTGTTGGCGCAGTGGCTGTTGGCATGGATTGCCCGTGCAAAAAGCTCCTTGCCGGTGCCGGTCTCTCCCGTAATGAGGACATTGGCATCACTGCCTGCCGCCTGGGCCAAGAGGTCAAGGCAGGTTGTCATCTGCCTACTTCCAATGATGCCTGCCCTTTTCAGGGCAACCGCCGGCCTTCGGGCCTCCTTTTCCTCACGGTACTGGAGGGCCCGAGTGACAGAAAGGATCAAATCCTGTGTTGAAGCGGGTTTTTCAATATAGTCCCATGCACCATTCTTGATCGCAAGCTCGGCCCCATCAGGATCACCCTCCCCGGTAATAATAATGACCTCTGGTGACAAAGGCACTTCCTTCAGCCTGGGCAGCACATCCAGCCCATTTCCATCAGGCATCCATACATCAAGAAATACCAGGTCAAACGCCCCGGAGATCGCCTTTCTGAGCCCATCATCAAGGGTGAGTGCGCATGTAACGTCATGCCCTATGCGCTTCAGTGCATTGGACAACGTGTCACAGACCATCTTGTCATCGTCCAAGATCAGGATGTTAGCCATGATCGTCTATCCGTCCAGGACATTCCGAATGGTTTCAGCGAGCTTATGTATGACAACAGGCTTTGCGATCACCTCTCGAATTCCACTGGCCTTTGCCGCCTCAGAGATGCTCGGCTTAGCAAATCCCGTGCAGAGTATGATCGGGATACCGGGTCGCATGCGCAAGAATTCTCCGGCCAGATCCTGGCCCGTCATGTGCGGCATGGTGTGGTCGGTAATAACGATGTCAAACCGGTCCGGATCAGCACGAAAGACCTCCAGGGCCTCAACGGCTCTTGTTTCGGAAACGACTTCATATCCAAGGTGCTCCAGCAGGCCTTGTACCGGTTCGACCACGGCCTTTTCATCATCTATAAGGAGGATACGTTCGCATCCTGCGGGAATAGATGCGGACATCTCAGCTTCTGCCATGGCAACCTCGTCAATCCTGGGGAGAAACACCCTGAATGTCGTCCCTTTGCCGGGTTCGCTGCATACGTCGATTGCCCCACCATGATCCTTGACGATTCCGTGAACCACGGCAAGTCCCAGACCGGTCCCTTCGCCTGGTCCCTTGGTAGTGAAAAAGGGATCAAAGATCCGTTTTATAACCGATCGGTCCATACCCTGGCCCGTGTCACTCACAGTCAGGGCGACATAAGGCCCTGGATTCAGTTCCGGATAGTGGGCTACAGCCTCTGAATCGAGATCCACATCGGTCAGGCCCACTTCCAGCAGGCCACCCTTCTCGTGCATGGCCTGGGCTGCATTGGTGCAGAGATTTATCAAGACCTGGTGTATCTTTGTTGCGTCGGCCAACACCGTATCCGCCCTGGCCGAGATGTCCCAGCGTATCTCAATGGTCGTGGGCACTGAGGCCCGCAGCAGTTTAAGGACCTCGTTTACAAGCGAGCTGATCCGTATAGGTGTTCGTTTCTCTTCACTCTGACGACTGAAGGTAAGGATCTGTCTTACCAGGTGTTTTGCCCGGGAGCCGGCCTTGAGTACCCCCTCTAACCTGGACCGTACCGGACTTGACTCAGGGGTATCATAAAGTGCCATCTCCGTATTACCCATAATAGACATAAGAACATTGTTGAAGTCATGAGCAATGCCGCCGGCCAGCGTACCAATGGCCTCCATCTTCTGGGTCTGCCGGACCTGGGCCTCCAGTTGCTTCTGCTTTGTGATGTCACGTATGATCCCCTGGTAGCCCAAAATTCTCCCGTCACTTTCCTTCCGCATACTCGATGTGAGCAGGCAGTCCATCTGCGTGCCATCCTTCTTTCGAAATTTCACCTCATAGTCCCTGACGGACCCTTTTTGCTCTATCTCCTGTTGAAATACAGACCTGTCATCAGAATTCACATATATGTTTTGGATGTCCATACCTGTTATTTCTTCCATGGTATAACCCAAGAGATCCAGTGCAGACTGGTTCACGTCAATAAATTTGCCCTCTTTGGTGCTGATATAGATGGCGTCTCCGGAGTCCTCAAAGAGGCTGCGGTATCTTGCCTCGCTTTCCCTCAGTGCGTCCGCAGATTGGGCAATTTCTCTCAGATATTTTGTCTCTGTTTCAAGCTGGACCTGCCTCTTCCTGTTTCTATGAAGGGCAAGACCTCCGACCCCAAAGAGCAGGATGAAGCCCCCTGCAAGCCCGAGCATGTTGTAACTATTGTCATTAATCGGTCCTGCAATCTCGGAATAAGGTAGGGCGATAATCAGATGCCAGTCTGTCTTACCCAGGGAGACGGCCTTAAAGACCATCAGTTCATCTCTGCCGGTCAAACAATCTTTATATATCCCATAACCTTCTTTTTCTGTCTTCAATCGTTCGAGATAGCCATATCTCTTTTGAATAAGCCCTTTGATGCCGGTTTCACCAACTGGAAAGCCTTTGTCTGAGGCCCCTTTTTTTATCAAATCTGTTACCGGCTTTCCTATAAACTCCTTTTGCGGATGTGAAAGGATGATATCTCTGTCATTAATCATCCATACATAGCCTGTCCGGCCTATTTCGACCGATTGAACAAAATCCTGAGAGATCGTGTTGAGTTCAGTCATCCATCTGAGCATCCCTGCAAATTCATCCCTGTAAAACAGGGGCTGTAAGACAGATATGGCAAGGACACCTACTGCATTATAGAACACGCCGCTGACCCAGGGTTTATGTTCCCTCAGGACATATGCCACCCCCGGTCTATCCGTGTAATCCATCCCAATCCTGTCTTTTATATAAGGCTGCCTGCACAACATGCTACCGCCGGCATCCAGAATGGAAATAGAAAGCCCATCTACCTCTGATTCCTGTAATTTCTGAATATCATAGAGGATCTTCAGGGGACTAAGTTCACTGCAACAGCCACCTTCCTGGCCGGTGTGAGATATCTCACTGTTGTAGGCTATTTTCTGGATAGATTGGCTCTTTGAAAGGGCCTCTAGAGATGCAAAATGCTTACTAATGAATTCTTCCAGTCCATAGGAAACGGTCTTTGCGGTCGTTAATAACTGCTCCAGTGTCTGCGAAACAACTACGTTTTTAAAATGGCTTTGGCATGTATAGACCAGGGATATCATCGTGATAATAACTACCAAACAGGCTACGTTGATAAATAATATCTTCCCTGATATTTTATGTTCCATAAGCCTCCTTGTTTAGCCCTGATATCCCAGTCATCTGGTATTTGGTATACAGATCCTCACAATTGAATGAGTTCCCTCTTGATTGCGATTTTGGTAAGCCCGGCTATGGTTCGGATACCCAGTTTTGTCATGATGTGATATTTATGAGATTCCACGGTCTTTGGACTTATACACAGTTGACTGGCGATTTCCTTAACGGTCTTTCCGTCGGCCAACAGCTTCAAGACCTCACGTTCACGCATACTCAGTTGCTCAAAGCCGTCTTTATCGTTCCCGGCTTCTTCCAACCCCTGCTCATGTATTAACTGTGCAGCAACTACTGGATTTAAATAGGTCCCCCCCTCCTTTGCTGCCTTGACTGCAAAGATCAGCTCTGACAGAGGGCTTTCCTTCAGGACATAAGCAGATATACCGATTTTGAGCAGTTCGATAATGTATTTCCTGTTCGAATGTATGGTGAAAATAATGACACGAACATCAGGGGCCAATCTCTTTATCCGGCGGGTGGCCTCTATGCCGTTCATGAGCGGCATAGAGATATCCATAATCACAATATCCGGCCTCAAGGATCTCACCTGCTCCAGGGCCTGAACGCCGTCAAGGGCCTCGCCCACCACCTCAAATTCGGGGTGGCCCTGAAACACGGCCTTGATTCCTTCTATCACCACTCTGTGATTATCTGCTATGAGAATTTTAATATGGTGGACATCTCCTATTTTGTTTATAGGTCGCCGGTGATGCGTTGGCGGCGGAAATGTCCATCTAGCCCAAACAACCAAGGTACGAATTAATATACTGAAATGATGGACAAAATGTCTATCAGGAAAACTCTGGTTTTAAAAAGGGTATTCAGGGATGGGATAAAAAATAATCTTAATAAAATGCCAACGGCAAAGTCTGAATATGTCCTGTAATTTCACTGAGATATAACAGATGCCGATCTGACCTAAATGGGGCAATCAGGAAAATCCTTAGAACTCAACCAGTTTTTTCCTGATGGCCATTTTTATAAGCTCGGCCAGCGAACGGGTATCCAGTTTTGCCATGATGTGATATTTGTGAGATTCTACGGTCTTTGGACTTATACACAGTTGACTGGCGATTTCCTTAATGGTCTTTCCGTCGGCCAACAGCTTCAAGACCTCACGTTCACGCATACTGAGGGATTCGAAATTGCCTTCATCGCTTTTGGCTCCCTCCACGTCCTTTAGATGCTCTGACAGGATCATACGAGCCGTTGTACCAAAATAGGTCCCACCCTTCTTCGCTGCGTTGATCGCAAGGATCAGCTCCGACAGAGGGCTTTCCTTCAGGACGTAACCGGATACGCCGATCTTGAACATCTTGATAATGTATTCCCTGTTCGAATACATGGTGAAAATAATGACACGAACATCAGGGGCCAATCTCTTTATCCGGCGGGTGGCCTCTATGCCGTTCATGAGCGGCATAGAGATATCCATAATCACAATATCCGGCCTCAAGGATCTCACCTGCTCCAGGGCCTGAACGCCGTCAAGGGCCTCGCCCCTCACATCGAGTTCCGGATA
>JAGGRV010000123.1 GCA_021159445.1 Deltaproteobacteria bacterium
CAATCCGTTCTGTATTACGAAATGCCAGGAAAAAGAATGATGTGCAAACTTTGCGTTGGATCTTGGGGCGCTTTCTTGAAAGAGGAAGGGTAAAAGATGTGGCGATGATTTTCAGGATTACTGAAGTCAGAGATAACCTCAATGCCCTCAGACTTTCCGAATACGCCAATAGGAAATGGCAACGATTATTGAGTGTTTATGGAAATTCCGGCTAAAGAAAACTCCAACTGTTATACTTCAAAAACCCAGCAACGTTTACTGTACGACCTTGCCGAGATACGGTTAATTGGCAACCATTTTTTTTAACTGGTGGTACTGCTTTGTCTGTTTTTTATTTGTACCACCGAACATCTGAAGATTTAGATTTTTTTACTATTAATTATACTAAGTTAGTGAATGTAAGTGATACTCTAAGGTGAATATATCATGACAAGTTGAGTTTAATACAGTCATCACCCATGTTTTTATCCTATTTGATCAACGGCGTTAAAGTGGATTTTGTAATTGATCCGTTGTCAGAAACAAATGAACCATACGATTATACATTAAAAACCGGAAAAACGTTAAAACTCGATTTGATTGATAATATTGCTTCAAACAAACTTGCCTCCATGATTATTCGTTTTGAAATCAAAGATATGGTTGACTTCTATTATATTTCCTGCCTTTTGTCCGGAAAGGCAGGAAGATAAAAAAATCCTGCTAATCCTGCCTGCCCCGTAGCTCCGGCAGATGGTACCGGGGTCTAAAAGGCTTTTCATGAAAAAAGGCCCCGGAAATATTTGACAATATATCCCATTTGGGATATATAATATTATATTTTTATTTGGAGATTTATCAATGAAAACTCAAACTACCATAAGGGTTGATCAGGATAATTATACGCAAGCCAAAGTAATATTAAAATACCTAGGCTTATCATATTCACAAGCTGTTAACATATTTAACAGCATGATCGTTTTTAATAAAGGGCTTCCATTTGAAATAAAAATTCCAAATGATGAAACACTTCAGGCAATGGAAGAGGCAAGAAAGTTAGACGGTGATTTTGTTACTCTGGATGAGTTCAAGAAGAAGTAACTTTATGAAACTATTCAGAGCTAAAACTTTCAAAAAAGATTATCAGAGACTTAAAATATCTGATAATCAATATACTAAATATCTTAAATACTTATCTTTACTGTTAGAAGGTAAAGCACTACCTTTTGAAGCAAAGGATCATAACCTGATTGGAAATTATTCAGGTTTTAAAGAATTTCATATTGGTGGAGATATACTGGTTGTATATTATGTTGAAGATGACATTGTCAGGCTAACTAGAATCGGTACTCATTCTCAGATATTTAAATAGCTGTTGTATCCTATGTTGAGCGATTAGCTGTTAGCCATTAGTGTTTAGCTTTGAAAAATCAAGGCATTACGTTAATTAGAAATAACACCCAACGGGTGAAAGTTTGTAATAGCAAAACATCCTGTAATTATTAAACTAATAGCTAACAGCTAAAGGCTAATCGCTCAATTTGGGTGTATAATAGTATAAGTTGGCAACCCCTATCACATTTCCCTGGGCGGGCTTGTTCATCCTGCCCAACAAAAACCCCCGCCTCCATTTTCAGGAAGCGGGGTTTTGGTTTAAGGTTATTATTTGCCTTCAGCTTTCAGCTTTGCGGTTCAGGTTCATAACTTCATAATGTAACCACGTCCTCCACGTTTTCCCCACGTTTTCAGGCTGTCCCGCCTTACGTTGGTAGCCGGTTTGACCTTACACTATATGTCGGTATACTATTTGATAATCGTTCAGGGGTCCACAGGTTCATGGTTCACCGAAAATCTGAAACGCTGATTCCTCTGATTTGGGGGCTTGGTGGGTTTTCTGTTGACTCTGAGCAGTTACAAAATAGTTTGCTCTGCAGGGGCGTGTTATGAAATCAAATTTCTTAGATAGCATCGAATCAATTTGCCGTCGTTACCATATTGACGCCCTGTAATTATTCACTTTCCCCCCTGACAGCCAACAGCCTTTTTCAGGTTTCAAAGCATAATCCGTTGGGAATACGCATTTTGGTGCAATCTGCCCGCGGTTGAAACCCTGCAAAAGCCTATCGGCTGCCAGGGAGTGTGAACGGTTACGACGCCCTTTATGTATTTGGGAGCAGGGCAAAAGAACTGGCTAATTTCGCGAGCGGAAAAGGGGAAATGGCAAGCAAGAAAAATGTTGATGTGGATTTGGGGGTTCTTCCAGCCCAAAAGCACCATTTAAATGTCAAAGATAGAGTCAGGTTGATATCTGATTTAGAAGACTTGCTAGGGGTTTGTAGGGTTGATCTGGTGATCATTTCGGAAGCATCGCCGTTTCTTGCTCTGGATGTAATAAGTGGTGAAGAGCTATATTCGGCAGAGTCTTTGCTTTCAGCTTTCAGCTTCCAGCCTTCAGCCTAAAACGTCCCGCAATTCTCAATACCCAAAACAATCCTTAACAAAATGTTATCACAAATGATACATAAAATCCATGGGAAAGAAAAAATATCGGAATCATCTTTTTGTGGACTGCGTTGGAGATCATGCGCCACGACATGTTCATATATTCAAAGATAAGAAGTTGGTCGGAAAATGGGATATCGAAAATTAGCATATGGGACATGTCATTACAATAACCGATCAAGATAACAGAAAACTTTTTACAAAGCAGATTCCTCCCGGTGCATATCCACGTGTTGTTGAGGCCGTGAACAAAACTCTTTTGGAACAAGACGAACATTTAAAAAAGGTTACATATGTAGAGGAGGCAAAGGCATTCAGCGTAGTTTTCAGCAACGGAAACAAATACCTGTTCCCCAGGAAATATCTAAAAGAGCAGGATGACGATTCAAAAATAGTAGGCGTGAGGATTGTATTATATGGCTTTGGATTCAATGTTAGACTTGCATCTGGAAAAAATGGAGGTTATGTCGGATTTAATACTCCATCACTGCGAACCCAACTATGAATTTTACAAAAAAAGTCGGAAATATAAGGAAGTAAAACAACAATCACGGGAAAAAGGGAAGACGGCAGGTATGAAGGTTAAGGCAATGCGCATATCAAAAGGGATAACTCAGACACAACTTTCAGAAATGACAGGAATTCAAAGACCAAATCTATCAAGATTGGAGAATGGAAAAACAAACCCCAACATTGAAACTCTTTCCAAAATTGCAATAGCGCTTAACACAACTATAGCAGAATTTCTGGCATAGGTTTATCCTGCCCATCCTGCCTGCCCCGCCTGTCCTGTTGAACCGGGTACCCTCCGGGTGTTCAACCGGGATAGCTCCGGCAGATTGACTTTATACCGCAATTGCGGTATTAGATTCATATGGGTACACGTTACCGGTATCTCGAGTGGGATGAAGATAATATCTGGAAGAATGAAATAAAACATGGGGTTACGGCTGAAGAGATCGAGCAATGTTTCAATAACCCCCCATTTGTTATCTTTCCCCACAAGAAGATTCTTGATCGGCGTGTCTTATTGGGACGGAGCTTTGGCGGACGTCATCTTTTTGTTGTGTTTCAACACAAATCCGATGAAGTGGCTCGCCCAATTCATGCACGGGAGATGAAGATGGATGAGAAGCGGACTTATGAAAAACAGACAAAATAGCAAGAAACAAAAAACTGAGGAGCATTACGGTCTTAATGATTTTGATCTTAGAAAACCTGAAATTATAACAAAGTCTATGCAGGTTGTCCCTAAGTATGGAGGCAAGCTGAAGTTGTTAAAAACCTCAGTTTCTTTACCCCAGTCTATTATAGATGACTTGCGCCGGCTGGCCCGTATAAGAGGAATGACTTCATATCAGAACCTGCTGCGGGAGCTTGTTTCGGAAAAGGTCTATGAGGAAAAGCGACGATTGCAGCTTTTTGATCAAAACCGAACTTAACTCCGCTTTGCTCTCGCTTCCGCTGGAGACAGGTTGTCTTTTCTGCCTTTCTTTCCCGCCTCGGCTGAAGCCTCTCAAAAATCCACGTCCCGCAATTTACTGCCCTGTCTAATAAAAACCCCGCCTCCATTTTCAGGAAGCGGGGTTTTGGTTTAAGGTTATTATTTGCTTTCAGCTTTCAGCTTTTCGGCTTTGAATTTCCTTCCAGCCTACAGCCTACAGCCTACTTCTCACAGCCTTGAGCTTCTTCAGCATCAAGCCCCCATCCTTATCGGAGGTCCAAACTCAGCTTGATGGCCTGGTTGACTTCTTCCATCTTTTCCTTGCTGAACCGGCCAAGCCTCTTTTCAAGTCTCTTTTTATCAACTGTAAGAATTTGGCTTGTCTTGACAATGGAAGGAAGCTCCAGTCCGCCTTCAGGAGGTTCGATTTTTATGTTTATGGGAAAGATCCTTACAGAACTCGAAATGGCTGCCACAATAGTGGTAGATGCTTTCTCATTGCCGATATCGTTTTGAATAACAACTGCAGGCCTCCTGCCCGTCTGTTCGCTACCTCTGGCCGGATTCCAATTAACCAGCCAGACTTCACCACGCTTAGGAAAATTTTTCACGACACAATCTCCCTTTGGGCCTCAAAGGAAAGTTCAGCAAATTCTTTATCCTCTTCAGCCGTTTTACTATACCCTTTGGCCATCAGTTGCTCGGTTTTCTTCTTGAGCCACAGTGCAAATGCCTCCTGAGCCATATGACTCCTGGCCATACGATAGGTTTTCGATGCATTATCAAAAGCTCTCAAGAGTTCTGAATCAATGGTCAAACTTATCTTCCTTTTGGTTCTCATATAGATCCACCTCCCTTTCGGTCTTATTTATGGTAGCATAATATGTAGCCTAAATGGTCATGTCAACATAAATCTTCGAAATGATAGCCTTCGGGTGAAGGGCAGGGCTCGTAATTTTGCCCTTTGCGACGTTCGTCTTAAGAAGAGACGTGGCCATTTTTGCCGACAACAAAAAAACCCCGCCTCCATTTTCAGGAAGCGGGGTTTTGGTTTGAGGTTTTACCCCATGAAATTCACGTCAGTGACAGTGAAACGTATTTAACCGGGGTTATTATTTGCTTTCAGCTTTGATCTTTGATCTTTCAGCTTCTTTCAGCTTTGATCTTCCTTCCAGCCTATAGCCTATAGCCTACAGCCTACAGCCTTCTTGATTATTGACAAAATTAGTTTGTGTTCTATGATTGAATTATGCGTAAGGTGATTATTTTTGCCGGTTTAATGGCCATTTTGTTAGTCTCCATGGTGGCTGCTGCAGTTGAAAAGGCCCCCAGGATAACCGACCGCGAAATTGTCGAAAGGCTTACCCGGATTGAAGAGGGCCAAAAGGCCCTTAATACGCGCATTGATGACGTCAACAGGCGCTTTAATGATCTCCGTGCCGAAATAAATGGGCGTTTTAATATCCTTCAGTGGATGCTTGGGCTCTTTATTACTATTTCCCTGGTGATTTTAGGCTTTGTCCTGCGGATGCAGTGGCAGATGCAAAGAAGGCAGACACGTTTGGAAGCCACCCTTAATGCCCATAAAGATGACCTTGTTTTCCTAAAGAATTTTTTTGAAAAGCTTTTTCC
>JAGGRV010000497.1 GCA_021159445.1 Deltaproteobacteria bacterium
CACACACATTGTTCCTATAACAACACTTATATACTTAAGGCACCAAAGTCACTTGGGTGACGCTTGTGAAGGTCAGCGTCAAGGACTATGTGGAGTTCCTCCTGGTAGAGATAGACCTAGAGGGCCAGGTGCTCATGCCCGAAGACCTCCCCGGGCTCATTGAGAGGGTCAGGCTCGAGGTCGGGAACAGGTATTTCGGCAAGGGCGTCGTGCTCTCGGGCAGGCTCCCCGTCTGGGCCTACGTCGCCCTGGCCCACGAGTTCCACGCCGCGCAGTGGGTCGGCACGTTTGACCCGCGCTTGAACGGCGCGGTGGTCGCGGTCAGCCACGTCATAACGAGGAAGGTAGGAGAGGTCGTGCGATGGACAGGAGAGAGCTGAGCGCGAGGCTTCGGGAAGTTATAGGGGTCGCGCAGTATGACGTTGTGGAGGCGATTAGGCTGCTCTGTGAAATTATACAGGAACTAAACGACGAGCTGGAGGGGAGGAGGTAATGCGCTTCTGGGATCTCAGGCCTGAATGGGTGAGGCCCTACCCGGAGTGGGTGTTTAGGCCGCACTTCACCGACGCCAAGACGTTCGAGGAGGCCTGGCGTAAGCTTGTGGGCACCTACCTGGGCATCCACGTCTACAATTGCCAGGCCCGCCTCGTCCTCATAAGGGTCAAGCCGGACTATACCATAGAACAGGAGGACATCGAGGGCGTCCCGGAGCCTATCGAGGATCTCGTGGTTAGGTGCGTCGAGGAGCAAGGCGGGGCCCTCAACATCTCGGGCCTCTACAGGCCATGCCTCAGCCTAATAAATACAATAAAGGAGTATATAGAGGATGACGAAGAATGGTATGAGGACTTTTGGGACAGGTTATATGATACTCTTAAAGAGAAGTATGGGTGGGGCATTAAGCTAAAGGTGATGGGAGATTGCTTTGACTTGCACAACATTTACCCGACGGACTTGACGAGTGGGTCGCTGACTACGCGGCTCGTGCACAAGAATGGGAAGAGGTTGGTAGAAGCGACGGTTATGGTTGGGCCAAGCGTTAGTGTACCATTTGACGAGCCCACTGAGGACGCAGTGTTTGTGTCGGACGACGTTGAGGAATTGGCGAAGAAGGTGAATGATTTTGCGCTTAGCGTTGATAGAAAGATAAGGGAAAAGGTGATGAAAGCTCGCGATGCTGATAAGTGATGAGATGCCTCCAGTCTGAGGTGGGGGCGAGGTTGATGATACCGCCCTAGGCTGAGGTTCCTGATGATGACGTTTGACCGCGCTGAGGTGGGGAGAATGTGGAAGGTATGGCCCCTGCGCTTTGACTGTGACGAAAAGGACATTGTGAGGATGGTTGTCGCTGTCCCGCCCCAATTCGCCGGCGACCTTCTGCACTTCACCAAGTGGAGCAGGGAAATTGGTGTTTATGGCGTGCTGAAGATTTACGAGGTGGGGGTCTGCAAGGAGCTCGCGCCATTTGTTGCATCTTTCGCGGGCGCGGTCACCGCCACCTACTTGATGCATAGGCTCCTGGGGAACGTGCCTTAAGAAGAGATGCTCTTTGCGAACTCTTCCGCGTCTTTTCTTGTTCCCTCTATGAGCTCATAGCCCTTGGCTTCCTTGAAGCCGTACCGTATTAGAACAGCGGGCGAGGGCAGGCAGCTCATCAGGTGGTTCCACGTGTCCACATACAGGGTTCCAGAATAGGGCTCCCTCCCGCTGAAGTGGATCGAGGTCTCGTAAACGTTGGGCCCGCAGTAAGTGGCCACAAAGGTCGCGGCCCCGGGTCTTATTTCAACGCTCTCAACATCTGCAGTCCTGCCGAACTTCTCCCTCCTTATTTCCCTATATATATCATCAACAGCTCTTATGGGGAAGTATTCGTCGCTAAAAACCAGATGTAAGAAGAGCCTGTCCGGGCCGGGCTCGTAAAAGACCGCGGCCAGCCTCGCCTTGTCGGGCTTTGCAACCATGATCTTCCTGGGCAGGAGGTCTTCGACGCTGTAGGCCAGCGCCCTCGGCCTGGGCAAGGGCTTGAAGTATTCGAGCTGCCTTCTCCACGCGAGCTCTTCCATGCCTGCGATGAGCCTCGCGAGCCACTCCATATTGTCCCCCCTAGAGGCAGACTATTGCCGCCACCACCGGCGCTATCAGGAGCTCGAGGGCGGCCATCAGCAGGAACAGCGGGTTGAGCTCCGCGGCCCCGACTATTGTCGACGCGAGCGCTATCGCCACGACTATTGCGACCGTCTCGAGGAAGCACTTTATTGCCCCGAGGAAGTCCCCCTCCGCGACCTTATACCTCATGCCCGCGAAGGGTACTGGGCCGATGTAGACCGTCTGCTGGACGTAACCTTTCTCCGGCCTGATGATGCCCTTTACCGGCACCGGGAAGCCCTTAACGGTAACCTCTATGGCGTTGTTAGCAATTTTCCCCTCGACCGCGATGTTGCCATACTTGGCGACCATCCTGTCCGGGTATTCCTCGACCTCCACGCCCAGTTCCCTGGCCTTCTGTTTTAGATCCACCCCCCTCACCTCTTCCTCATAATATATGCAATTGTGTTTGTCGGGCTCAGGATGTCAAATATCTCGCCGATTATGGGAGGGAGCCCTCCGAGTAAGTCCCCCGCCTGCAGGGCCAGCACTAGGTCGTCCTTCCTCTCAATGGCGTCCATGACCCTCAGCAGGTTCGTTATGTCTCCTATGATTGGCAGGGCGTCGATGAGGTCTGCGAGGATCGCCTCGGCCAGCGAGTCGTGCTTAGAGGACGTGAGTATGCGCCAGAGCGCGTCATCTTTCGAGCCAAGGCTTGAACTTGGCATAGAGCACACCCCCCAGGCTGGTGATTACGCTTCCTGAGGTCAAGATGACATAGCCCAGGTCGGCGTGATACGCCATCTCATAGCCGAGCCCGGCCGACATCAGCACTATGCCCACGAGCTCGATGATCGTGGGGATCCAGAACTTCTTGTTCATAGCAGCTCCCTCCATGCCTGCAGTAAGTCCCTCCACTGCTTGATGACGTTCTTTAGCTCTTCTTCTGTCACCTTGTCGTCTTCAATCGCCTTGTAGGTCTCGTTGATTGCTTCGGCGAGTTCTTTCAAGAACCTCTTCACCTTAGAGTATTTTCTGCCAAAGTAGATGTTCAATAGGAAGAGCACCACCGTCAGGGCCCAAGCGATCAAACTAACCTCCATCTTTATCACCCTCCTCTATCAGCTGTCTCAAAATTCTGATTTCGCCCTCAAGCCTCAGTATCTCCTCAATCAACAACCTCCTTTGTGCCTCGAGCTTCTCAAGCTGCTCGGTCAGGGCCTTATATGTCGCCTGCTTTTCGGCGAGCAGCTTTTTTAGATCCGTCATCTCCTACCACCCCTAAGCTTGTGTATCGCGTAACTGACCGCGGAGACCAGTAGGAGCACCACGACCCAGAACTCATGATATGCCGGGTCTGTTATCTCGCTTATGCGGAAGAAGTAACCTTCCTTGACGCATTCGTCGAGCATCAGCCAGACCGCTAAGATGAAGGAGAGGAGGCTGAGCCTGGCCCAGAACTTCTTCTTTATGTTCTCGATGATATATTCTTTTGTTATCCGCATTCAGACCACCCTAACGAATCTGCTGCTAGCCCTATCATAGATTGGCACCCTCACTGCCCTATTCAATTATGGCTTCCTTTTTGGCTTCCTCTATCTGTTTTGCTTGTATGAACTGTTCATAAGCTGTATTGGCTACTTGCTCAAGCGGTGTGCTGGGCTGGTCTGGCAGCACAAAGCCCTCAGCCTTCAGCTTGTAGAATTCTGAGATTGTCATATTGTTGATGATCTCGTTAAAGAGGGCTTCGTCGAAGTCTTTGCCCGCATTTACCCCCCTCGAGCCAATCTCGTTGCCCTGCTCGTCAAAAAATCTAAAGACTATTGCCTTGTCGTCAATTCGGATTTGGAACAACTTTACCAACACCATCCCCCATCACCTCCCCTAAGCTATTTTCTTACCTTTGAAATATAAACCATCTTCAGCAATCTTGAATATCTCTTCACCGTCTTCATCGAGTATTCTTAGGCCATTCATCTGCTTGCCGTTCTCGTCGAACTCAGTAATTCTCCAGCCGTTCCTGAAGATTATATCCCCTGTGTTGAGGTTCACTACGTAGAGGTTTCTCCACCTGTTCGTGCTTGAACCAAGATCTCTGGTATTGTCAGGACTGGGTATTAGGTGGGTCTGAACTGAAGATATACTCACTAAGTCCCTACTACTGGTGATAACTGGAACTCCTGATATGTTTAGTGCACCGAAAGTCCCAGTGCCGCTTGCCGTAACCGAACCTCTGAAGAATGCATCTCTCCACCTTACCTCGTATGAACCGAGATCATATGCACCGTCTTCATCTGGTATTATCGAGCCGTCAAAGGTTATATCGCTAACAGAGTGAGTGTGTGCTGACGGCGGGAAGGTGCTCGGCTTGTCTGGTATGTTATCCCAAAACGGCGTGCTCCAGAAGTCGGTTATGTCGTCCCTACTATGGGTGTGCGGTTCTGGCGGGAACTGGCTCGGCTTGTCCGGAATATTGTCCCAGAACGGGCTACTGAAGAAGTCTGAAATCTTGCTCCTGGGCAGGCTCGGGATCCTGTCTACATCAAAGACACCGCTCGTGATTATGCTGGCATCTGCCGAGACATTCTTCAGCACTCTCGAGCTGTCAATGACTTCTGTCCCGCCGACCTTGAGCGATCCGATATCTACTGCTCCAGCAAAGTAGGCGTTTCTCCATCTATGAGATGACGTGCCAATATCATAGCTATTGTCAGCGTCCGGATATATCGTGTTGAAGAACCTGATTGTTTTGTCGTAATATGCGAGGAAGGGCTTGTGGTTATAACCAAAGTGAATTACCCTGAACATAAATCCGAGTATTTCGACTAGGCGAGCATACCCGTCAGTTTCCATATCAATGTCAAATGTGAACCTGAGATACTTTTCGGTGCTTAAGTATATCCCGCTATCATATTTTGCATAAATTTCTTGTGTATAGTAGCAATTTCCTCCTGATAGTGTTCCAATAGTTGTCCACGTTGATAGATCCCCTGAACGTTCTATCGTTATTGTGTGAGAGTTTACATTCTTACTTGTTCCCCAGACAAAGAGGAAATGACTGTATTGACCAAAACCACCAGCATCAACAGTAATTCTAAACTTTCTGTGGGTATAGTCTATCTCTAACCAGCCAAATGAGATATCATCATCAAAGAGTGGCGTGACATCGACATCCCAAGGCACCCAAGAGCCAGAGCTCTCGTCGTAATATTCGACTGATATAATTGGTCTTCTCGCTAAAACGTTCTCAAATCTTGCTCCGACAGCAAACGCCAAATCCTTAGTTATACTGTCATAACCCTGATAGGTAGGAATTGCTTTGATAGAACCAGCAAAGTATGCTTCCCTCCACCTTGCAGTTTCTGAGCCAAGATCATACACACCGTCTGCATTCGGAACTAAGGAGCTGTCGAATGTCATCAGACTGCT
>JAGGRV010000590.1 GCA_021159445.1 Deltaproteobacteria bacterium
AATTTTTTTGATGTCCTGAGGATTTAGGGGCCGGAATACTTATCCGGGAAACTATGGGAACAATGTTTTTTTTACAATTTTTATTTAAAGGTGATATATGCTTAAAGCAGGAATTTTTTTGGATATTGAAAATCTGGTACGATGCGGAGGCTGGGGAATCAGATACCGCGTTGTTAGAGAGTTGGTAGAGGCTCAAGGAGCCACAGTACTGCGGGCAAATGCCTATATGGCAATCGATTCGGAACGGGAAGAAAAGGATATCGATTATAAGAGGAAAAAACAAGAGTATCGAGATGCGGTCAGACGTGAAAGTTTCCACTTAGTCTTAAAAAAAGTCCAGCGCTATAAAAATTCTGAAGGGGATATTATTACCAAAGCAAATGCTGATCTTGATCTTGCAATAGATGCATTATTGCAGGCAGATAACCTGGATTACATACTATTAGGCAGCGGTGATGGTGATTTTTTCAGGCTTGTCAGGGCAATTCAGAATAGAGGAAAGCGAGTAGATCTCCTCTCTTTCTCCAACACGAGTGGAATTCTCCGGTGTGAAGTTGATAACCACTTTTCAGGATATCTGGTTCCTGGGCTCTTGCCTTCCATAGGCAATTCGTCGCACAAACGCGGAGTAATGCATGTCTTTAACGAGGAGAAGGGGTTTGCGTTTCTGGGTGTACGAACCGGTCTTGGTTTATTGGATGTTCGTGACGATGTTTTTTGCCATATCAGCGATTTCAGGCACAGAGACGGACGTGTTGTGACTGATCAGTCCTTTGCTCAATTAAAGACTAGACAGACGATTATTGAATTTGAACT
Organism: Deltaproteobacteria bacterium; assembly: GCA_021159445.1. GTDB lineage: Bacteria > Desulfobacterota > Dissulfuribacteria > Dissulfuribacterales > UBA3076 > UBA3076. Next base: position 817 of record JAGGRV010000590.1, read on the forward strand.
TGTTGAACGTAGTGATGGCAAGGTAAAAGCAGTAAATGCCACAGAGTTTGAATCGGAAGTAAGATAACCCTTCAGCTTGCAAGCTGTCTTGCAAGCCTTTCTGAATTTGCAACGCAGTCATTGAGACTAATACCACCAAGCCAATTACACCTTATATAGAGCCCGGGATAAGACCTCAAGGTGGAATCGATTTCAGAAGCAAGGGCATGGTGTCCCTTCTCGTACTGTGGAATGGCCTCCTCCCACCGGAAGATCTTTACAAACTCCGGGGTGCTCTTTAGCCCGACAAGCTCTGAAAATTCTTTTACGACCAGGTCCAGAAGAGATGATTCAGGGAGTCCGGCCAGGTCCGGGGCCCTTGCACCACCTACCAGGGTCCTTGTCAGTTGATAGCCCTCAGGGGCCCTGTTGGGGAAAATGGACGAATCCCAGAGAGACCCAAGGATCGAGCGCTTTTCACCGCCTGGGGCAAGGAACCCGAATCCATTCATGGGATTCTCAGTAGTTCCCTGCTTAATGCCCATACACACAATACTCACAGGGGGATAATTTATTTGCACCGCAAGTTTTACAATATCCGGGGCGGTCTCCTTAAGGGCCTCTGAAACCGCCTTAACAGGACATGCCAGCACCACGTGGCTGGACTCAAGCTCCTCCCCATCTTGTAAATAGACACGCCAGCCGGTGTTCTGCTTTGAAATCGATGCTACAGAGGAGTTTAGCCGTACTGCAGGACCCAGTGCCCGGACAAGGGCATCTACGAGCTCATTCATGCCTGTAGTAAAAGAAGTAAGAACACCGCCGGGACCCGCACCCGGCCCCTTTTCACCCTTTTTCTTTGCCTCTCTCTGCAGCTTGATCATTGCCCTGATCAAGCTGCCGTAGTCACGTTCAAGCTCGTGGATCCTGGGAAAACAGCTACGAAGAGACAGCCGTTCCGGATCTCCGGCATAGATCCCTGTGGCCATAGGATCTATAAGATATTCAAAGGCCTCCCTGCCAAGACGCCTTCTCGCGAAATCAGCCAGGGACTCATCCTTGGAGATGTCACCTTTTGACACAAGGGCCTCGGCCAACACTCTCAATCGTCCAGGCAGAGAGAGTATTTTCGAGGTCAAGAACTGCACGGGTGATACAGGGAGTTGAATCAACTGTCCGTTCTTTATCACAAAGCGGCGCCTGGCTACGTCATTGCTCCTCAGGGGCTCAAGTCCGAGCCTGGCGGCAAGGGCAAGGGTTGAAGGCTTGTTGTCAAGCACGCCGTTTACGCCCTTCTCGCACACAAAGCCATCTTCTTTTATGGTCCACGCCTTGCCTCCAGCCCTGGCATCTGCCTCAAGCACCAGAATTTCCCAGCCAGGCCTGAGTTCCTTGAGGAACCAGGCAAGGGAAAGGCCTGACAACCCGCCTCCTGCTATTATTACTCTAGCCATCCTGCCTTCTTAAGACCTTGTTCCACCAGATTGGAAAGTGCATTTATAAACAAAGGCCTGTCGTTAAGGGAAGGCGTGCGGACAAGGTTTACTCCCTTTTCGGCCATCATTTCTGCGTAAAGCATGTCTATTTCGTAAAGAGTCTCCACATGATCCGACACAAAACTTATAGGAAGGACCAAGAGACTATTAAAACCCTTTTCCGCAAGCTCGTTCAACAAAATATCGGTCCCGGGCTCAAGCCACTCTACAGGACCGCTCCTGCTTTGATAGCACAGATGCCCCTTAATACCGGTCAGTTCCTCAAGGGCCATAATAGTACGGTAAAGGTGCTCCACATAGGGATCACCTTCCTCCACCATGCTTTTTGGCAGGCTATGGGCACTGTACACGAGGGCGAATTCATCTTTGTCTTTTACCATGCTTAAGCCCTCTTGCACAATATCCGCCAGGGCCTCGACATAACCCGGATGATCCGGGAAGCTGTCTATGACGTGGGTTTCGAGCCCAAGCCTTCCTGCACATCTTTCAAACTCTCCGATGGAAGAACCACTGGTGGCCCGGCTATAGTGTGGATAAAGAGAAAGCCCCAGTACTTTAGAAATACCTCTGTTTTTCATGTCATGTAAGACATCCGGGGTCCTCGGGTTCCAGTATCTCATTCCTGCAATGCAAAGTACCTTTTTCTGCAATTTATGATTAAGCAATTGTTCAACGGCCTTGGCCTGTGTTCCGGTTATTGCGGCGAGCGGACTCTTGCCACCGATTTTTGCGTATGCAGCCCGGCTCTTCGGAGCCCTTCGCCTGGATATAGCCCAGGCAATAAGGGGCTGCAAAAAGCGCGGGCCCAGTCGGATAATTTCGCGGTCTGAAAAAAGGTTATAAAGAAAGGGCCTCACCGTAGCCAGGGAATCCGGCCCTCCCATGTTGAGAAAAACTATCCCTATCATCAGGAAGACAACTCGTGGACCAGTTCTACCAGAAGCCTTGCCTTCTCAGGAGGTATTTCAGGCAGGATACCATGCCCCAGATTAAATATATGGGCCTTGGCCTCCCGACCTTGGCGCAATACGGAATCCACCCTGGATCTTAGCTCATGCTCGGGAAGAAACAGGGCACCTGGATCCAGATTTCCTTGGACTACGGCATCGGGTCCAAGTCTTGATATAGCGGTTTTGATATCCGTACGCCAGTCCAGCCCTATGACTTCCGCACCTGAATCACGTACGATTTCAAGAAGATGTCCTCCATTAAAGACAAAGTAGATAAAAGGCACTCCTGAACCCTCAAGTCCTTTAAAAATGCTGGTTAAGTATGGGAGGGCGTGTCTTTCGTAATCCTCTCTGGTTAGTGTCCCTGCCCAGGTATCAAATACTTGTATGGCCTGGGCCCCCGCCTTGATCTGGGCCTTGATGTAAGAAAGGACCACTTCGGTCAGGAGGTCCATGAGGCGTGAAAAGAGGTGCGGAGACTCAAACAGCATCCTCTTTGTATTTACAAAGCTTTTGGAGGTACCTCCTTCTATCATATAAGTCGCAAGGGTAAAGGGTGCCCCTGAAAAACCTATCAGCGGGACCTTGCCGCTAAGTTCTTTCCTTAAGATCCGGATGGTCTCAAGTACGAATGATACATCGGCATCCGGATCTATAGGATGAAGCCTTTCAATATCCTGCTCAGTTCTTACAGGAGGATTCAAGACAGGCCCTCTTCCCTCGTGGAAATCAAGCCCTATTCCCATGCACTCAAGGGGGATCAGTATATCGGAAAAGAGTATGGCTGCGTCAACCCCAAGGATATCAACTGGCTGGATGGTAACTTCTGCCGCAAGCTCAGGGGTCTTACAGAGGGTGAGAAAGTCTGTTTTTTTTCTGATCTCCTGGTAGGCAGGAAGATATCTCCCGGCCTGCCTCATAAGCCAGACCGGCACCGGCCTGACGGCCTCGCCATTACAGACCCTTAAAAAGGCGTCATTCATCCTGTCCTCCTGGAGGTTGAAATTTCCAATTTCCAATTTCAAGCCGGAACGGCTTTCAACTCTTCTTTCTCATCTTCCTCGGCACGTAGTTACAAAAAGGTTCTTCAGCAAGATAATCCCCGTGGATTGCATAGGCCCTGGCCCTGCATCCCCCGCAAACTTGGATATATTCACAGGCACCGCAACGCCCTTTGTAGGAAGAAAAATCTCTTAGTTCCTTAAAAAGAGTGCTTTCTTCCCAAATTTCTTTAAAGGAGTGTTCTTTGATATTTCCTGCTGATAAAGGGAAGTAACTGCAGGGAAGCACGTTTCCGTCTACGTCGATAAGTGCAATCAACTGACCTGCCAGGCAACCCTTGGAGCCTCCGGTGGAAAACTTGAGGCTCCTGTGCTTTACCCTTTCGCCCTGTTCCTTGGCCCTCTGGAGACGAATCCGGTAGTAATGCGGTGCGCAGGTAGGCCTGACAAGAATATCTTTTTCTTTCTTTTCCATCTCGTAATGCCAGTTGAGCAGGGTCTCATAGTCTTCAGCGGAGATAAGCTCTTCCATGATCTCCTTTCCCCGCCCGGTCGGCACAATCATGAACATATACCACGCGGTAGCCCCTATTTCCTTGGCCAGTCTGTAAACTTTGGGGATTTCCTTCTGGTTCCTGCGGGTAAAGGAAGAATTGATCAGAAAGTTTATACCATACTCCCTGAAAAGCCTGGCGGCATTTATGGCGTATTCAAAGGCGCCCGGTTGCCGGCGGAAATCGTCATGGACCTCGGCCGTGGCTCCGTCAAGACTGAGAGAAACCATGCATATGCCGGAGTCCTTGATTTTGGTGCAGATATCAGGGGTTACAAAGGTGCCGTTCGTGGCAAGGCACATCCTCAGGGCCTTTTTTGTGCCATACCTGGCAATGTCAAACACGTCTTTTCTTAACAGCGGCTCTCCGCCAGAGAGGACTACCACCGGCTTGGCATAGCCTGCTATGTCATCCAGGACCCTGAAGGCCTCTGAGGTGGAAAAGTCAGGATGCTCTTTTTCTTCCAGCTCTGATGAAGATCTACAATGTACGCAGTGAAGGTTACAGCGCCTGGTTATCTCCCATGCCAGCCATTTGGGTATAAATTCCATGGCTGTAAGACTAACATTAAGGATTCTTTATGACAATATC
>JAGGRV010000210.1 GCA_021159445.1 Deltaproteobacteria bacterium
AGGAAAAAGCGCATTTTAAAGCCATATTTGGTGCAAGAACCAGATATTTCCGCCAAAGTACGGCAATAGTGCTCTTCTGACCCCTTCAGCCTTCAGTCTAACAGCTTCAGCCTGAAGTTACATTCTAGCAAGCATTGACCAGTTCGTGTTTCCAGGAGTATTTTAGATGAGAGATATATTCATAAGGGGCGGTCCGCTTATGTGGCCGCTTCTTCTATGCTCAATCGTGTCTCTGACGATTTCCATTGAGAGAATTCTTTTTTGGTGGAGGGAAAAAAGGCGAAGGGACAACAATCGCCTTGAAAAAATCTTCCGCCAAACAGAGGCGGGAGACCATCACAGCGTCCTTCACAATAGTCACGGCAGAACCGATGAGATTGACGGACTTGACTTTTCCGCCAGGATACTCATCTCGGGGCTTGCTAATCAAGACTATGGACTTCGGGAAAGTATGGAAGTTGCGGCAGAGGACGAAATCGAACGTATGAAACGAGGGTTGGATATTCTGGACACTATTATCACCATGGCTCCGCTGCTGGGAATCCTGGGGACCGTGCTTGGAATAATCGATTCATTCGACCTGTTGGGCCATAGCGGTATCGAAGATCCGAAAGCAGTAACCGGTGGCATTGCCCAGGCGCTGATTACAACGGCCGCCGGGCTCACTGTGGCGCTGATGACACTGGTACCCTTCAATTATCTGGTAGCAAAGGTAAAGAAGGAAACTAAGGAGGTCAATAAAATCATGCCCCGTTTCGAGGCTGCGTATCGAAACGGGTTGAAAAAAAACGACGATGATAAGTAGTGGATACGAGAACAGGAAAGCCCGGGTAGAGATGCTTCCGCTCATTGATGTTGTCTTTCTCCTGCTGGTTTTCTTTATCTATGCCATGCTTTCCATGGTTGTTCACCGCGGGCTTAGAGTGGAGCTGCCCAGTGCTTCAACGGCTGAAGTGGACAGAAATGAATATGTCAGTATCACCATAGCAAAAGACAACTCGATATTTGTTCGCAAGGAACGAGTGGAATTGAACGGACTGATTGAAAAAGTCATGGAGCATGCGGACAAGAAAGCCGACATCCCTGTCTTTATCAACGGCGACCGCAGGGCCGATCTTGGGGTTGCCATCAAGATTCTTGATTTACTGAAGAGCGCAGGTATCAAGGAAGTCTCGTTTGAGTGTGTAGAAGAAGAACAATGAGGTCATCTGATTTTATCCTTCCTTTCCTCATTTCGACCACTGTTCATGTGTGGGCCCTTTCCTCGGACATCTTGCATCGCAACGCTGAGGTCATCTTTGAAAAAGGCGTACGGGCTGTCACGCTTAATATTGTCCCCTCAGTAGCCAGCAAGGCATCCAGCGTCATGCCTGCTGTGGTCGGACCAGCCGCGAAGCAAAGCGTTTCTGCACAGCCATCTCCCGGCGAGGTAATAATTCCCGAAAAAGCGGGCCTGATACAGGATGTCCCTTTGCATCCCCAAAAAAAACAAGTTCACCATCCTCATCATCGTATTGGAATCGCTGCTGTTAACTCAAAAAACAATGACGGTGACTGCAATGAAAAGGGCGTGACAAGTCCTGTAGTTATTACAGGTTTGTCAAAACCGAAGTATCCCAGGTATTCGCGAATTAACGGAGAGGAAGGCACGGTTGTGTTTATCGTTGAAGTCAGTGCCAACGGAAGGCCTGGAAAGATCGAAGTCGAAACCAGCAGCGGATATCGACGCCTTGATTGCGCTGCGGTAAAGGCGCTTGAGAAAGCCGCCTTTATACCGGCCAGGCTAGGCGGTAAAGCGGTCGCATCAACAAAGCGCATTGCTTTCAGGTTTGATCTCGAGGAGTGCGAAAATTAGCAGCATGAGGCGCAACGGCAGAGAATACAGCCTTTGGCCGGCGATTGCGGGAGGCGTAACACGTATGCATGCCCTTCTTTTTGGTGGGCAGGTTTGATGCGCCGAAAACTTATTTTGGTTGCTATTGTTCTTCTCGCCTTTACAGGAAGCTATCTGGGTAAAAAGGCTATCCATGAATCAGGGAGCGGGATATCTGATGTTAATGTCCTGACGTATTCACAGGATCATGATAGCAAAAAATATAGACTGATCGTCTCACTGGCCCCCAGCATTACGGAAATCCTATTTGCACTCGGGTTGGAAGACAGTGTTGCCGGTGTTACCCGCTACTGCGATTTCCCTCCAGCGGCCCAAACGAAAACAAATGTTGGCGGCTACTATGACCCCAACTATGAGTCTATTGTCACGTTAAATGCAGATCTTGTCATTATGCTAGAGGAACATGAAAAGCCCAGGCAGTATCTATCCGAACTTGGTTTGAATACCTTGGTGGTGAATCATAAGAGCATATCCGGAATACTTAATTCAATCACAGTTATCGGGAAAACATGTGGCGTTGACAAAAAAGCGGAGTCAATTGTGCGCGATCTCCAGTTGAGGATGGAACGGATCAGGCAAAAGACTGAGGGGCTTCCTCGTCCGCGGGTCATGATTTCCGTGGAAAAGAACATGGGGTCCGGCACTCTTAAGGACGTCTGTATATCGGGCAGAGAAAAATTCTATAATAAAATGATTACGCTTGCCGGCGGTGTCAACGCTTATGCCGGAAACGTCGCATTTCCAGTCGTCTCCAGAGAAGGTATTGTCCAGATGAATCCCGAGGTCATTATCGACATAATTTCGGATATAGATGAAAAGGACTGGGACAAAACAATGACTTCGAAGGAATGGGATGCCCTCTCACAGATCGATGCCGTCAGTAAAGGCCGTGTGTATGTCTTTGGAGAAGACTATGTAGTGATTCCCGGACCGAGGTTTATCCTTATCCTGGAGAAAATGGCGCGATTGATACACCCCGAGGTGGATTGGTAATAGAAATGGAGAACACCGTTATCGAAATAACACGATTCTCGTTTTCCATAAGTAGCAAGGCGATTCTTAAGGATATTTCACTCAACGTCAAGGAAGGCGAATACATCTCAATAGTCGGTCCGAACGGAGCCGGGAAAACCACTCTGCTCAAATGCCTGGATCGGATACACAAAGGGGGGAGTGGAGATATCAGGATAGCCGGAAAACTGCTTGATAAATACAGTCAGAAAGAACTCGCACAAAAATTGAGCTACGTCCCCCAGGCGGATGGACGCATTTCCCCTTTTACTGTGTATGAGTTTGTTATGATGGGCCGCTATCATCATCTAAGCCCTTTTTCTTCACCAGGAAAGGAAGATAAAGATGCGGTTCACGATGCGCTGGCCATTACGGGAATATCGGAATTCGCCGAACGATTTCTCCGCACACTCAGCGGCGGCGAGCGCCAGAAAGTCTTCATCGCCGCAGCGCTTGCGCAGGGAGCGAAAGTTCTCCTTCTTGACGAACCCACGACCTTTCTGGATCCCAAACACGAGGCCGACGTTCACAGGCTGCTGGCGCGAGCCAATCGTGAACGCGGTTTTACCGTGGTTTCGGTAACCCATGATATCAATAGCGCAGTTCTGACGAGCCGGCGTATCCTGGCGCTTAAAAACGGCGCGGTTGCCTTTTGTGGTTTTGCTGACAAATTTATGAACAACGAAATTCTTCAGAAGATATACGAAAAGTCATTCCTTTTTGTGAAACACCCTCAAACGGGAAAGACCATTGTCGCGCCGGAAGTGCCATGATGAATACAGGATCAAAACATAAGTTAATACTACTTACTATTCTTCTCGTCCTCGCCATTTTTGTTCTTTCGGGCGCGCCCATGGTCGGAATGAATACTGTACCAGTGAGTGCCATTCTGCATCCGGCATCCGGCAGGATGGAGTCGGATATTTTCTGGAAAATCAGGATACCGAGGGTCTGTATTTCTTTCCTCGCAGGGGCCGGCCTTGCAGTGAGCGGCATGGCCTTTCAGGCAATGTTCCGCAATCCTCTAGCAACGCCCTTTACCCTCGGCGTGGCCAGTGGAGCGTCTCTTGGAGCAGCGATTTACGTCCGCCTTGGTTTGGTATTCAGTGTTCTCGGTATTTCCGGCATATCCTTTTCCGCATTTGCAGGAGCTATCCTCTCCATTCTGTTGGTATACGGTCTGACTAGGGCAAGGAGAGGTTTTTCGACAACCACTATGCTTCTAGCCGGAGTTGCCATCAGCTTTTTCTTCTCCAGCGTCATCCTCTTCACCCAGTACATGAGCGATTTTACGCACTCGTTCCGCATTTTGCGCTGGCTGATGGGCGGACTTGAGGTCGTTGGGTTCGAGTCAGTTCTGAACATGGCTCCATTCGTAATCAGTGGAAGCGCCATAATCCTCTACATGACCCACGAGCTGAACTTGATGATGACCGGGGAGGAGATCGCCATCAGTCGTGGAGTTAGTGTGTGGAAAACAAAAAGGATTCTTTTCTTTGCGACCTCGCTCATGGTCGGCGGGGTTGTGGCTATATGCGGGCCAATCGGGTTTGTGGGTATGATGGTCCCTCACATTTGCAGGTTGCTGATCGGTGCTGATCACAGGTACCTGACACCAGCCACCCTCTTATTTGGCGGAGTATTCCTGACCCTGTGCGACATGCTTGCCAGGACGCTCATCGCACCTGCCGAAATACCCGTGGGCATCATTACGGCCTTGCTTGGGGGGCCTTTCTTTGTCTGGCTGCTCCTTGGAAAACCTTCTTCAAAGAGGGGAATACTATGAGGGTGACAAGCTTGGGGTCTTTCTGCTAGATGTTTTTACTGTAACTATTGCACTTCGTCCTGTTATCTGGTCTAAAGACACATCTTTACAGTTAATAAAAAGCCTCTAAAGACGGAGAATGTGAGCTTTCTGATTCCATAGGGAGGCCCTGTCTCACATACAATGGGAATCAAAATTATAGGAACCATTTTTCATGATAGATAGATATAGCCGGCCCGGGATGGCAGCCATATGGACCCTTGAGAATAAATACAAGACCTGGCTTGAAGTGGAAATTCTTGCGGCAGAGGCATGGGCTGAACTTGGAGCAATACCAAAAGAGGCTGCAAAAGACATAAGGACTAAGGCTGCCTTTGATCCGGAACGGATAGCCGGAATCGAGGAGAAAACCCGTCACGATGTAATTGCCTTTCTTACCAACGTAGCAGAGTATATAGGGCCATCCGCCAGATACCTGCACTGGGGTCTTACGTCATCTGACATGCTGGACACAGCCAATGCCGTAATATTTAAGCAGGCCCTGGAAATCATCATTGATGATGTAAATGCCCTGATGGATGTCATAAAAAGACGTGCCTTTGAACATAAAGATACCGTGATGATAGGAAGGTCTCATGGTATCCACGCCGAGCCCATCACCTTTGGTCTGAAGCTTGCCATCTGGTACGATGAGATG
>JAGGRV010000567.1 GCA_021159445.1 Deltaproteobacteria bacterium
CCAACCGGAGTAATGACCATGATAAACAAATCTCAATATGAAAAACGTATCTTAAGTGAAATAAGATCATTGCCGGTAGAATCTCTGCCTAAAGTAGCTCGATTGCTTTCGTTGATCAGAGAGGAATTTGTAACCCCGGAATCAAAATTTCCATTAGGTGAAGAAGACATAAGTCATGAGAAAACAAGAAATCTTCTTTTAACTTCCAAGGGCAATTGGGCTGCGGATGTTATCGCGGACAGGGAAGACAGAGTATGAAAGTCATCTATTTCTGTGATACTTCAGCGATTATAAAATTGTACCATGCCGAAATTGGTACGGATTACATGGAATCAATATTTGATGATAACCAATGTACAATTATGATCTCTGAGTTGACGCTTGTGGAATTTGATTCATCTGTATCGAAAAAAGTTAGAACTGGCGATATATCAGCGTCTGCAAAAAATGAGGCAATAAAAAATTTTAAAATGGATTGTCAAAACAGATTTTTCGTTAATCCCTTGGATTCAAGAATAATAAGAAGCGCCAGAAAAATTATCAACAAGTATGGAAACAAGCTCTCCATTAGAACACTTGATGCGTTACAATTGGGATCATGTCTCGCGGAAGAACAGGAAGGGCTACATTTTGTATGCGCCGACTCGCGTTTAAACAAGATTTGCAAATTAGAAGGGGTATCAACGATTAACCCAGAAACAATTAATGACTAATATTCTTTTCCACTACAACGCTTTCCCCAAAATCGGCATGGATTACATTACCCGCTGCCTCGCCCTAGTGGATGATCTCCACGAAGTCCACAGTTGCCGTATTTTCTTTGCCGTGCGTACCGGTCCTCTTGGGATTAAAATGGTAGAGAAAAAAGGTTATCAAGTACTTAAGGCCTGAAAAAAATAACTTGGCATTTTCGCATCCCATCTTCACCATATCTTTAATAGATCCTCAATGGCAAAATCCTTGAATTGACGCTGACCGGTTTTAGTGGAGAACTCTATGTTGGCTGGGAATGGGTGATCCTACACACATCAAAATGACATCATCAAAAGCCTCAAGGAAAATAGTGCCTGTACCGATATCAGAAAGAAGGGACCAAGGTGGGACTGGCAACAAACAAATTTATCCCGGTCGGTGTCGTCCTGAAGGATGTTTCTCCACTCGATACCAAAGGCCATAATGTGGTGGAGAAAACCCGGTGACACCGAGCCCGGATCGTCTCGGCAGGAGGGAAATGAAGATTTCTTGAGTAAATTGCCAGCATGGATACATGCGGTCCCGTGAGCCATCAAGCGAGGGGGGAAATTTGTCCCACAAACCCGATCCCTCAAACAACTATAGCACGAGTTGACAATATCTGAGATTAATGGCAGCTTAATAAGTAGTAGCCAACTTTTTTAAATCAGGCGTGGAGGATAGAATGACAAGACAGATAGAGGCTTTGTACGAAGACGGAGTATTAAAGCCATTATTTCCTTTAAAGCTCAGAGAACATGAGAGAGTAAGATTGATCCTTGAGGAGAAAGAAACTGTTGTGAGAGCCACAAGCGGTATGTTCGGCGAGTTGGATCATAGCACCATTGATGAGATTGCCCTTTCCCCTAAATATCTTTCTGAAGAGTCCTAACCATGTTTCTCTCAGACATTGAAGACGGTTGTAATATCTTCGTAGATGCCAACATTTTTGTATATCACTTCTCAAGAAAATCGAGATTCAATGCTGCGAGTACGAACTTCCTCGCACGTGTCGAAAAAAAGGAAATCGTGGGTGTTACCTCCACAACAGTAGTACAGGAAGCAACCCATCGCATGATGATCATAGAAGCAGTTACTACTGTTGGTGAGAATGTAAAAAACATCGTAAAGCATCTGAAAGGCCATCCCGACATTGTTAAGAATTTAAAGAAACATCGTACCATACCTGAAAAAATGGCTTCCTTCGGTTTGGAGATAGTGTCTTCCGACATGAATGTGATCAAAAGAAGCCAAGAGATGAAGAGGCGCTTTGGTCTGCTTTCAAACGATTCCCTCACCCTACAAATTATGGAGGATATGGAGATCAAGAATCTCGCCTCTAATGATGCCGACTTTGAGACGGTGAATTTTATTAAGCTGTATAAGCCTTCAATAAGCGTTGAATCGGCAGAAAAATAGGAAACTCCACACTCCCCTCTCACCTTCTGACTTTCTCACCCTCTCACAGCTTCCAAAAACTTCTCCCTCGATTCTGGAATATCGTACTTCCCGGCCGTCCGGAATCCCCCATCGCGGATCTTATTTGCCAAATCCGTATCCTGAAAGATTTTCAACTGCGCACATCAAAATGACATCCTCAAAAGCTTCAAGGAAAATAGTGCCTGTGCCGATATTAGAATAAAAAGACCAAGATGAGATAGGCGACGAACAAACTTATCCCGGTCGGTGTCCCCTCTGTCCTGAATGATGTTCCTCCGCTCGATACCATGGGCCATAATGTAGTGGAGAAAACCCGGTGACACCGAGCCTGGATTGTTTTGGTATGAGGGAAATGAAGTTTTTTTTGAATAAATTTGCCACGTCCCCCATACGTGATGGATGTTGCTCGGTATCTTGGAGTCATAAATTCATGTGTTACCCGATCAATATCATCTGGGGAAAGCCCCAAGGTAAAGGATTATATCCAACCAGGTATAAAAACTGGTTGTGAATATTCAGGTGCTCTGCTGTAGGCGCGTTATGCACATTCTGCACGAACGTTATATATTAAATCAGATAGAGAATATACCTCAAAGTCTATCATATCTATCATAAAAGAAATAGACTACCAAAAAAGAAACCTCCTGTCCCTCATTACAAGCCTGTGCTCACCGATCCAGTGTTCCTATGATTCTAAGATTCCCCCTTGATTTTTTGGCCGAAATCAGACATATTGTTACCACTTAGGAACAAATGGAGACCCTTTGTCTGGAGCCAAAAATGAAAGAACGGCCTGAAGAAATCTTCCGCAAGCACGGTGGCCAACTTCGAATGAGTGAGGCTATCGAGCACGGCATCACACGCTACATGCTTTATTCGCTCAGGGACAAGGGCGTCATCGAGCAGGTGAGCAGAGGTATCTATCGGCTGGTGGAACTGCCTCCGATCAGCAACCCCGATCTAGTTACGGTCAGTCTTCGCTTCCCAAACGCCGTCATCTGTCTCGTCTCCGCACTGGCCTATCATGACATCACGACCCAGATTCCACATGATGTTTCCGTGGCGGTGCCAAGGGACTCGCGGATGCCATCACTCGACTATCCTCCCATCCAGGCCCACAGATTCTCGAATGAAGCATACAAATCCGGCATCGAAAAGCATCTGATTGATGGAGTACACGTCAAAGTCTACAGCCCCGAAAAAACCCTGGCCGACTGCTTCAAGTTTCGTAATAAGATCGGAATGGACGTGGTGCTGGAAGCACTGAAATTTTACAAGACACGAAAGAAGTTCGACCTTGGTGAACTGCTCAAATACGCCAAGATCTGCCGGGTCGAAAAGGTGATGCGGCCATACCTGGAGGCAACGGTATGAAGTCTCCCAGAAACATCCCCGCGTCCGTCCGGCAACGCCTCCTCAACCGGGCCAAAAGCGACCGACGGCCATTCAACGAGTTGCTTCAATACTATGCCATGGAGCGATTCCTCTACCGGCTATCCCAATCCGCTCACGCCGACCGATTTATTCTCAAAGGTGCTTTGATGTTGAGAGTCTGGCGTTCGCCGGAACTTCGTCCGACCATGGACATCGACATGCTGGGAAAAACGAGCAACGAGGAAGCCGACATCGTCGCACAGATCCGGGACATTTTGACCGTGGATGTGGAAGCGGACGGGCTTGCCTTCGATCCTGATTCCATTCAGGCCGAGCGGATCACCGAAGACGCGGATTACGAGGGGATCAGGATTCGGTTCCTGGGCGCATTGGGCTCTGCGAGAATCAATATGCAGATTGATATCGGCTTCGGTGACGTCGTTTATCCAAAGCCTGAAGAATCGGATCTTCCGACTATGCTGAATTCCCCAGCACCACGACTGCTCTGCTACAGCCGTGAGAGCTCTATCGCGGAAAAGCTTGAGGCCATGGTCAAGCTGGGTATGCTGAACAGCCGGATGAAGGATTTCTACGACATCTGGTTATTATCCCGGCAGTTCGATTTTGATGGAACTAAGTTGTCCGAGGCCATTCGCCTGACCTTTGAACGGAGAGGCACGACGCTGCCCGCGAAAATTGAGGCATTTACTCAGCCTTTCATCGAGGCCAAACAGACCCAGTGGGCGACGTTCTGGAAAAGGCTCCAACAGGATCACGTTCCTACCTCATTCAGAGAAATCATGGCTTCGGTGGACAGATTTCTATCGCCTATCGTCGTGGCCCTTTCCTCCGGCAAACCAAGTCCCATAAACTGGACTGCACCCGGCCCATGGACCTGAGCCGGTGGACTTTCATCAAAAAATTACCCTCGCAACTGGTAATCACCCAAGGAAGAGATTATACTGATAGAAAAGGGACTAAATGTGTCAAAAGTGTAGCCCTGACCCCATTTAACACTCCTATCAGACCCTGATCAGGCATTGGTTGGCCGAAGAGATCAAAAAAGAACTGAAATTGGTAGAAGGATAATCTTTTCTCTTCAAAAGCTGTATCTCAATCTCGGGCCTTCAGCGTATCCACTCACCCTCTCACCGCTTCCAAAAATTTCTCCCTCGATTCTGGAATATCGTACTTCCCGGCCGTCCGGAATCCCCCTTCGCGGATCTTATTTGCCAAATCCGTATCATCTGTGCAATCTGTGTCAAAAAATAACAAAAGGGGCATAGTCCAACAAGCATTATTCGCCGGCCCCTCTTTTTCCCCCATCAAAAAGACATCCTCAAGAGCCTCAAGGAAAATAGTGCCTGTGCCGATATCAGAAAGAAGGGACCAAAATGGGATAGGCAGCGAACAAAGTCACAAAGCACCAACGTCCCCCAGACCATAAGAAGAAATGGGCGATTGAGAAATCCGGATATAGCCCCTAAATTTTGCTGAAATCAGCACTATTTTTGCCTCAGCATTTTACTGGTCGTGTAAACCCTGCCGTTTTCGAGCAGAATAAATTGCCCGCCGTAGGGATCATCGGGGATCTTGTCAATCAGACCGGCAGTGACCAATTCGGTAAGGGAGGCAGGCCGTTTTTGGTAGGTTTTCTGGTATTCTCTTACCTTTTGTTCTAACTGGTCCATGATTTCCAGTACCTTTATTCTCAGCATAAAATTCTGTTTTATGTTTTCATTTTTCGAATCCTTGATCATTTCCTTTAGAAAAATTATTCCG
>JAGGRV010000058.1 GCA_021159445.1 Deltaproteobacteria bacterium
GCTGGGATCTGTGCGT
This sequence comes from Deltaproteobacteria bacterium, assembly GCA_021159445.1. GTDB lineage: Bacteria > Desulfobacterota > Dissulfuribacteria > Dissulfuribacterales > UBA3076 > UBA3076. The sequence goes on from JAGGRV010000058.1 coordinate 17, forward strand.
GGGCAAATCTGAGGTCATTTCTTAATGAAAATAAGACAAATACTTTGAGATAAAAATTAAATAGTTGGGGGATAATATGCCAGTATTTAAAAGTAAAGATATAAATTCAAAAAAACTCTTTCCAGGTGTATTGATGAAAAAGGGTATAGATTATGAGACTGGATCGAAGTCAGTTACACTAGGAGAAATAAATTTATCGAAAGGTTGTAGTCTTCCCATTCACACGCATACCGTCGAAGATTGCATGTATATTGTTGAAGGAAAGGGAGAAATGTATATTGATGAGGAAATTTATCCTATAGAGGCTGGGGATCAGATTTTAGTACCAGCTGGTACTAAACATAAAATAAAAAATACAGGAAAAAATCCACTTGTCCTTGTTTTTACTTACCCTTCTGTTAAGGTAACCCGTACTTTGATAGAATAGAGTCAGGGAATGGTTATATTAGCTCAATAATGTGATAACATTAGCGTGAGGAAAAATAAGTAAATAATTTGAAGATACAGGAGTGGAGGAGAAGTAGCTATGATTTTATTTAAAAACAACGAAGAAGGCGCTCATGTTTTGGACAAGGAAGATCCATTGTCTTGTTTTAGGCGGCGCTTTTACCTTTTAGCGGGTAAGATTTACATGGATGGGAATTCTTTGGGACTTTTGTCTCGGGATGCGGAAGAGGTTTTGTTGCGGTCTATTGACCAGTGGAAAAGTTTGGGTATTAATGGTTGGCTGGATGCCGAACCTCCCTGGTTTGATTATGCAGAAGAGCTGGGCAGGAGACAGGCTCCCCTGGTAGGAGCTATGCCGGAAGAGGTAGTGGCTACATCTTCTACAACTGTGAACCTACATACTTTGGTGGGAACTTTTTATCATCCTCGGGGAAAAAAGACAAAAATCCTGGCAGATGAGCTGAACTTTCCTTCTGATATTTATGCCCTAGAAAGTCAAATCAAGTTAAAAGGACTTAATCCTCGGGAGAACCTGGTACTAGTTAAGAGTCGGGAAAATCGTTTTTTGGAAGAAGAGGATATTGTTGAAGCCATGAATGATGAGGTGGCCCTGATTCTTCTGCCTTCGGTCCTTTACCGTAGTGGTCAATTATTAGATATGGAATATCTGACTCGAAAGGCGGGAGAAAGGGGTATCCTCATAGGTTTTGACTGCAGTCATTCCGTAGGAGCTGTTCCCCATTATTTTGACCGGTGGGGCGTAGATTTTTCTTTCTGGTGTAATTATAAGTATATGAATAGCGGACCCGGGGGTGTTGCCAGCCTGTATGTTAATAAAAGGCATTTTACTGAAAGTCCTTCCCTGGCAGGATGGTGGGGCTATCGTAAGGATAAACAATTTGATATGTCTCTGGAATTCGAAAAGGCGGAAGGTGCCGGGGGATGGCAAATCGGAACCACTCATCTCCTGAGCTTGGCGCCCCTGGAAGGATCTCTGAAAATATTTCAGGAAGCAGGTATAGATCGGGTAAAGGAGAAATCTTTAAAGCTCACTTCTTATCTTGTTTTCCTGTTAAATGAAAGGGGTTTAACTGCCCCTCCTTATAATTTTCGTATTGGGAGCCCCCTGGAAGAAAAACGGCGGGGTGGACATGTAGCTATAGAACATGAAGATGCTGCCCGAATCAATAAAGCATTAAAGGATAGGAATATTATTCCCGATTTTCGTTATCCTAATATCATACGATTGGCCCCTGTGGCTCTTTACAATACTTTTTATGAAGTATGGAAGGTTGTAGAAGCACTACAGGAGATCATTGACAGAGGGGAACAGGAAAGATATGGTCAGGTCAGGGATGCCGTTACTTAAAAATCAAAAAAAACAAGGGGACGGTTCTTTGTTTGACAATCCCCGATTACCGTTGGCAAAGCAACTTTTATTGGGATGATGTTTATGCCGGGGAAGCAATAGGAATAAGAAAAGTAAAATATATTACATCATGACAGAGGTACAAGCTAATAAAGATATTTGTAGATGATGAGGATTATGAAAAAATATTCGATATTATTGATGAGTATTGAGAGCCATTACAAATGAAAACTGAATTCTAAAAATGTTTAAAAGAACTGGATAGAAATTCTTTAAAGCAGGTATCCAGATTGACCGAATTGACGGTAAACAAGATCTTTAAAGTATAAAACAAAGAACCGTCCCCCTGTTTTATTAAAGCATTCCTGTAATCCGTGAAAATGGACTTTGAAAATTGAAAAACCTCCTGCTATGATTAATGTGTGCCTCAAAAACGCACAAAAACCATATTAAACAGGAGGTTGTAAGTAAATGAAAAATTGTAATGATCAAAAGTTAAAAGCAATAACACCGGGTACACTAATAGTGGGAGTAGATATTGCCAAGAAAACACAATGGGCACGGTTCGTCGATTATCGTGGTCTGGAATTAAGGAAAGCCCTTAAATTCAAGAACCATAAAAACGGTTTTGATAATATTTTAGCAAGTATAAAGGTAATTTGCAAGAAAAGAAGACTTGATAATATTATTATAGGTATGGAACCCACCGGGCATTACTGGAAGCCCCTGGCCAACTATTTGCTAAAAAATAAAGTAAATGTCGTTATGGTTAATCCCTACCACACCAAGCGGGCAAAGGAGTTAGACGATAATAGCCAGACTAAAAGTGATAAGAAAGATGCCTTAACCATAGCCAGGCTTGTTCGAGATGGCCGGTATTATGAAGTATATATGCCACAAGATATATTTGCCGAACTAAGAGTGCTTTCCAATTCCAGAATAAGCCTGATGAAACGATCTAATGCCTTAAAAAATACTATCACGGCAGTGATGGATGAATATTTTCCGGAAATAGTGACTGTCTTTAAATATCCTTTAAAAGGCAAGGCAGCGATGCAAATATTGAAATCCTGTCCCTTCCCCTCACTGATACTTGAATTGGGTATAGATGGGGTACTTGCAGAAATAAAAAAGGCAGTTAAAAAGACCGTGGGCAGAAGAAAGGCCCGGCAACTTGTGGAAACAGCCAAAAACTCAATAGGAGTAGGCTATGGGTTGGTATCAGCAAAGCTGAAATTAGGGTTAATGATTGAAGAATGGGAATTATTAAGCAAACAGCTTGAGCAGTTAGAAAAGGCCATGGAAAAGGCATTGGCTGATACCGGGTATGGTGAACTAATTCTTAGTATTCCGGGAATAGGAGTGGTGACAGCAGCCAGTCTTTTAGGTGAGATTGGTGACCCGATGAGATTCGATCATCCCCGTCAGATAGGCAGAATGGCCGGATACAACCTTATAGAGGACAGCTCGGGTAAGAATAAAAGCAAAACGAAAATATCCAAGCGGGGACGGAAGAATCTGAGGAGTGTCTTGTATCAGATGGCCAGAACCATGGTGGCCGTAAACCGTGAGATGAAAGAGCTGTATCAATACTTAAAAACAAGGCCTAATAATCCTCTTAAGAAGAAACAAGCACTAGTTGTTATTTCCAAGAAGATAGTAACGGTAATATATAACCTAATAAAAAAGCAGACAGAATACCAGGCAGAATTAGTACTTGGTGAGTTTAGAAAGAACCAGATAAGACAAGCTGCCTAAAGAATTAAGAAACCAAAGACCGATAAAGCGGAGATAAGGAGTATTTCTCCATTAGCCCAATGAGGCAGCATTTAAGCTTAAAAAACTATCTCCGCTTTTATCCCTAAAACAGAACGAAGGAATGTAAGGGCATAGACCCAGCGAGCTATGATAGGGTGAGTTTCAGGATAATATCGGCTAATAGATTCGAAATTCTTCGCATTCCTATGAATGACGGAGATATTTAAAGAAAAACTTTCAAATAAAGAGATAGGAGAAAAAATGAAAGAAAATAAATCATTACACAGTATCTGTCGATGGACATTCAATGCGGGCAAGGGTGGTTTTGTCCCGGATGATATGAGACCAAAATGGAATTATAAAAATTTAAGCACTGTTGATATAATTAAGCTGGTAAGAAATAGAGTTGCCCCGAGATTACCGGATAATATAGAGTTAGGAATTGAAATGCATTACGATAATGAATTTGATGAGAAAACAGCCCCTGAAATAGCAGATGCATTGATAGACTCTAAGATATATTTGGCCATGGTAACACCGGGAGCACATAAACATTATGCTTATGGGGGCATAGCTTCCTTAGACCCTGTGGAGAGAAAATCTGCAGAAGAATTTGGAGAAAGAACGGTTAGTCTTGCTTACGGGCCCCTTAGAAAAGCCTGGCATCCCGACCCCTCAAAATGGCCTACTTTGGTTATTTGGAATGGTTCATTTGGCTATGACCTTGCTTCTGTAGGAATCTTTCAAATGTATCAGAATCTTAAGGAGAGTATTGCCAAACTATGTAAATATGAGGAAAAATTAGGAGGAAATCTGTATTTTGCCTTAGAACCCAAACCCAATGAAGGACATCCGGCTCTTTTAATTCCTACCGTAGCCAGTGCCTTAGTATTTTGGAGTAAATTAGAAGAAGAGTTTAAAATTACTCGTAATAAAAAAGGAGTAAATAAGGAATTTGGACATTCAGAAATGATCGGACTCGACCATGTCTATGATACAGTCGAGGAAATAGACAATAATGCTTTAGTTCATATGCATATAAATAGTCAGGGTTATAATGACGGGATTATTCTTGGCGGACCGGGTAAATATGATATTGATCATGGGGCGCGGGTAAATGGTATGAATATAGCTATAGCAGGTTTAATCCAGGATGCAGGTTTTAATCGTTGGAAAGGCCACGATATGCAAGTAAGGCCATATGACAATGAAGAGCAAGGAATAGATAGGGTAATTAGGAGTGTACTGAGTTGGGAGGCATGTGCCCAAGCAGCCCAAGAACTTGATAAAGAACAATTGCTAAAATATCTTACTGCCCGAGAAGCTGCTAAAGCAGAGGATATTATGAGAGATGCTCTGGTAAATGCCCAAAATTATTTTAACCGAATGTATAAAGAGTGATTATTTAAAATACAAAAATAAAAGAGTAGGTGTTTTATGAATTATCTTTTAGGTCTTGATATCGGTACCAGCGGGGTAAAAACCCTATTAGTTTCCCCTGAAGGTAAGATTATTTCCAGTAAAACAGTTTCCTATCCCCTTACCACTCTTCACTCCGGCTGGGCAGAGCAATCTCCCTCTGACTGGTGGGAAGCCACCGTAAAAGTGATAAAGGAAACAGTATCTAATAATCCTATTGATCCTAACCAGATTAAAGGAATAAGCCTATCCGGACAGATGCACAGC
>JAGGRV010000345.1 GCA_021159445.1 Deltaproteobacteria bacterium
GCTCACTTCTCATCTACCTGCTCCAGGATAAGACCCTCCGGCAGACTCTCCCCGAAGGCATGGTTTTTCTCTTTTCCTGCAAGAGGAACGGCTTTCCGTAATGGTTCCAGTTTTTTCTCACCGGCCCCCAACAACTGGAGCCAGGTGATTACCTCCTGGCGGAAAGCGGTCTGCAGGTCCCTGGTCCTGTCTCCGGTAAGCCTTGCCATGGAGACCGCGGCATTAATAAGCTTCCGGGGTTGCTTCAATTCTTGTTTTTTCAGAGTCTCCAGCCAGGACGATACCTCTCCGGGAGGCACCACCTTATTGGCCGGTCCATAAAGCGGTTGTCTTGAGCCTATGCGGGAAAGTGCCCACAAGGCACCCTGCCACGACCGGTTTTTAACAAGATTTGAGATAAGTTCCCTCCCGAGCTCTATCTTGCCGGATATCTCAAGCCGTTCCAGGTTGGCGGCAAAGAGCCACATCTCACGCCTCTCCTCCTGAGATATTTTAATAGGCTTCACTTTGGCCCGTTTGCGTCTCTTGGACCGGACAGGCAATAAGGCATTTGACATGGCAGAAAATATCTGTGTCTGCTGCCCGGGGCCCAGACCTGCCGCAACCCGCCGCCAGAAGATCCACCACTGAAGCCTTGGCCCCATCTCTTTTGAAAAGACAAGGCCCTCAAAATAAAAAGGCCATATCTTCTTGATTCGCCACGGGTCCGTGACCTCGCCGGTCCCGGGACGGAGACAAAAACCTGTCAAGTTATACCATCTGGCCTCGTGTTGCGGGGATCTTCCACGTCCGGCCTTTATGTCGAGTAATGCATCAGCCAGGGCACGCAACAGGGGAAGAGACCACAGGTCCTTCTCCATGCCCATGCACTCTGTCAGACGCCCTGGGAGTTGTGATGGTGCAAGGGCTTTGTCTCCCTTATCCGGTACAAAGCACTTGCGGATCTCTTCCCTGGCCTTCTCCATGGCCTTAAGGTCTTCTTCGGACAACCCCTTCGGCTCTTGCTCCATCTGTTCATCAGATGGAGCCACCCGCACTCCTTCAACCTGAGAGGTTGAATCTGCGCCATTTGTTTCTGAATCCCTGAGCTGAAACTGCAAACGCCACCTGTGTGGGCTTTCCTGGGACTCGCAATAGAGTTCCAGTGTCCCTATGGCCGTGACCTTTGCCCCCAATCTGATAGGAATCTGTACATCACGTCCCTTCTTGCCGTAACGTAAAACTGTCTGGAGTGGCGGAAGCTTGATAAGGTCATCGGAATCAACCGGCACCAGATCTCCCACCTTATCTCCCTTACGGGTGGTAGAGCTGTAGAGTGAAAACTTCACAGGTCTGTTTGTCCGGACCCGAAAGGTCTTTAAGACCTCTACCTCTTTTCCCTCCTCTGTCCCCCTCTCCACCAGGCAGACTCCCATAGGGACCCGGTCCTCCTCGTCCAGGGCTACCCCCACGAAGTAGGACCTTGCCATACCTCCGCCCACTCGAAGCCCGAGACCCTGTGTAACCAGTCCGTAATATGTGGCTCCCCAGGATATCGCCAGATCAAGGGACCTGCTGTCTAAAACCCTGACAGGACGTCCGGACCAGGATGTCAATATCCCCTTTAGGCGATTTCGTATCAAACCGGGCTTGAGTGCACCCCCATTAAAGAGCACCACAGTAGGCATCCGGCCTCCGCCCTGCCTTAAGAGAAAACGGGCCAGATGCCTGGTCACAGCCGGATCGCTTACATAGGGAAGCCCCATCTCCCTGAGACCGGTCTCGCCTTTTTGCAGAGAATCGCCTGCCTTAAGACTCACCTCGGGGAAAAAACCCTCGATGAGGACATCATTCACCTGATCCCGGTGAAGATCTGTCATCATAGTGCCGCCAATAAGGGATCGCCCACGGCCCGTAAGCCTGAGTGTGGCTTTTTTCGGCCCCCCGTCTTCTAAAAGGGTCTCCTTTGCCTGTCTGCACTGATGATACAATGAATTCCAACGGGCAGTGTCCAATTCACGGCCGAGGGCCTTTTCTGCCAAGGCCGCCAAGGAAAGATCCATGTTATCCCCGCCTAAAAGCAGGTGGTCCCCGACTGCCAACCTTTCAAGCTTGGGAGTGTCCGAGTCTCCCTCACAGGAAATCAAGGTAAAGTCAGTCGTACCACCGCCAACATCACATACCAGAAGGAGATCTCCAGGGTGCAGAGAAGTATTCCATTGTCTTTCATGGAAGGAGAGCCATGCATAAAAGGCAGCCAGAGGCTCCTCTAATAAAGTCACGGAAGATAGACCCGCCTCCTTTGCTGCCAGTACAGTGAGCTCCCTCGCGACCTCGTCAAAGGAAGCCGGCACAGTCAAGACCACCAGTTGCGCTTCCAGAGGCTCAGGCATGCTATGATCCCAGGCCTCTCTGATATGCTGAAGGTAGCGGGATGAAGCGGTAACAGGTGAAACCCTGTTTATCTCATCCCCTGCGCCCCACGGAAGAATAGGGGCCTCCCTGTCCACTCCCCCGTGACACAGCCAGCTCTTGGCTGAAGAGACCAGCCTTCCGGGCACAAGCCCCCCTTGATCCCTGGCAAAGGCGCCGACCGCATAGGTCCTATCAGGGTCCCATGGAAGGGACGTTGCCCCGGCCTGGAGATCATATTTCCCTGACAAATAAAGGAATGAAGGCAAAGTTGGCCTTTCGGCCACTCGACCTTGGCCCACAATCTGTGGTATGTCAAAGGTGAGTATATTGATGGAACCTGGACTTGCATCATGGAGATCCACATAGCCCACGGCAGAGTTGGTAGTTCCAAGATCGATTCCTACAATGTATCTTTCCTTCATGCTCATAGGTTCACACTAAGACAATGAAGAAAAAATTCAACAGTGGCTTGAATTCCATTATAATGGCTTTAGGATTTTTGCAGTATAATCAAGCCTGCTATTATGGCTCGGAGGACAATCATGAAAACCCTAATCGTATGTGCGAGCAAGTACGATTCCACCCTTGAAATCGGAAAGTGGCTGGCGGAAAGATTGGGCGGCGATTGCCTTGTGGATAAGGCTGAATCCATGCCGGACCCGGCAGATGCAGATCTTGTCATTCTGGGTTCTGGCATCTACAATCACCACGTATTGCCCTCAGTGCAGAAATATGTGAACCGCTTCAAGGATGCGCTGAAAGGAAAAAAGACCGTGGTCTTTGGAGTCGCCATGGACACAACAGGGGTCTTTGTGCAGGGAAAGGTCCACGGCGGATGGGGCTATATCTTGCCGTTGATCAAGAGCCTGCCAAAACCCCCGATCCATGCCGGACTTCTGGGCGGGGAGATAAACCCGGACAAGCTGGATGCCAGGGATACAGAAGGACTTAAGCGGTTCTACAAGATGCTTTACGGCCAGGAGACTCCCATACCCTATAAGACCCGGATGGATAAAAAAAAGGTCTGGGCCTTTGCGGAAAAGATATTGGAGCGTCTCGAGAGGCCGTTTTAGTGCAATGGAAGGGGGTCCTTCTGTCCATTTATTCCCAACTGCTGGTCATCACCATTTCTTCGGCAACTTCTTTAAGAGGTCATGCGAAATTCGCTCTTTCAGCAAGCACTCATGGGCCTTTTGGTCAAACGTGAGCCACCTGCCTTTCAACTCCGCAGCAAGAGCTGCATAAGTGGCATCATATCCGGTAAGACCTTTTTTCACGAAACGGGCTGCATGCACGACTAGGCTTTCTGTCATAGGCTGTCTGAAGATACCACTATTTAGAAGGGGAATCATCCCCTTGATAAAGACATCCTGCGCTGATGGATGGACACGACACAATACTGCATAGACCTCAAAACAAAACAGTTCCGGGACGGCGAAAGATTCAGGGCATTCAATGAGCCTTTGAAGAACGGCATCGGCATTTGGATGGCTTTCATCCTTTAAAAACCACCGAACAGCTACCGAAGCATCGACAATCCAGATCACTTTGCATAACCTCGCAATTCTCGAAGTACCTCAATACTCTCTTTTTTTTCCAGACTATCGTGTCTCAAATCCTTTATGGTTTCAAGTAGTTGCCTCTTACATTCCTCTGCTTGATAGTCTAAGAACCTTCTTTTGAATTGTTCTGGTGTGATGAGCACGGCCCTGAGCTTTCTCCCTTTGCTTACCAGGATAGGCTCACCTGTGTTGTTAAGTAGATCCAAAACCTCTCCCAGATTGTTCCTAATTTTCAGTGCATTGACTGTCCTCACGAAAAGCCTCCTTTTTTGCCAGTTTACCTTCCCGCAACCAGTCTAGGAACATCTATTCCCAATGTCAAGTGTAGATATAGATATACATATCTACGCATGATTACATATTAGCACAGGATAAAAGTTTGAAATTATAAGAAATAAAAAACTGACTGCGTCATTCCGGCAAAAGCCGGAATCCAGTGTCTTTTCAAAACGTTCCGTGATCTGGATTCCGGATCAAGTCCGGCATAACGAGAGAACTAGCGATTTTCCATTGACTCAGCGACTACAGCCAGACCCACTAGCCAGACACCCACGCTGGAAGAGCTTTTTATTAACCCAGCGCATGCCATATTTGAGGAGGGACTTCTCGTCATTGGAGATGGCCTCTATCACCTCCTCAGACTCCATATAGCGATCAAGGTTAGGGCCCTCCAGGAAATGTTTACGGAAACCATCAATATCATAGCATCCCATGTGAAAAATATCGATTTGACCCGCGTTTAGATATGCTATCTCCGCCACTGTCTTGGCCTGAAGTAGCTCCCCAAAGATATCATTCATTTCATTATATTGTTCAATGCCTTCATTTTCCTTCCAGCCCCTGACGGTCCATTCCTTTCCGTCCTGGAATCCTTCACAATCCGGCTCCCTGACAATATAATAGAATTCCTCCACTCCCTCTCTTTCCTGGCTTCGACAGGCCACTCTGGCAAGAGGATAAGTGCGGCATGCACCAGGCCTGTCTTTATAAACCGTACATCCTTTTCCCTCTTCCAGAAACGGGCATTTTAAATAGGGGCCTTCCATGTTGAGCGACACTATTGGAAGCCCTGAATTCTGTCCGACGTATATATTTGTATAACGTTTTAGAAAATCCGCGGACTTCATGCCTAAATGATTCTTGAGCCTTAATATGTCATAAGGCATGAGGATCAGGCTTAAATCATAACAGCAGTCTGTAAAACAGCCCTTATCCGGTGTACAGGAAAAGCAGAAAGTGTCCTCATCTTTTAATTGTCTGGATTTGTCAATATAAGCTTCAGGTCCTTGAGACATGAATTGAGTCTCCTATATA
>JAGGRV010000484.1 GCA_021159445.1 Deltaproteobacteria bacterium
GAAGAAGACAGCAAAAAAGACATTAATTTGTTCAAGTTATTTATTGTACGTTCCTTATCTGATTTCGCAAAAGCATATGATTTTCCTGGCGCCCATAGAACAAGCAATATGATTGACCGTTTGATGAAAAGGATGGATCGGCATTTTTTCACGACCTGCTATTTTCACGGTTCTATCTTTTCTGCTGAACTCAATATACGAGGCTGGGCACTTATTCACAATTTTGCACCGTCAAATCCATTAACAGTAAAAATCCGACCCCAGAGGGGCCGGCTTTGGTTTAACCCCTGAAAGGGGATGAAATTGCCTTTTCCTCCAGAGGAGGAAAAGGTTGAGTTGCCCCTAAAATTGTTTATCATTAGTTTTAACGACTTACTTATCTCGGTCGTCCTGATATTTTACATATTTTCTTATCATTTCTGTGTCTAAGCCGACTGTATCAACGCAATAACCTCTGGCCCAGAAACGGTTACCCCAATAGGGTTGCTGACGTAATTTGCGAAATTTATTCAAAACACGAATCGCTGTACGCCCTTTAACTATCCCCATAAGTTTCGAAACTGAAATTTTGGGAGGTATGAGTACCAGCAAGTGCACATGGTCAACTTGAACATTTAACTCTATGATTTCACACTCTTGTTGTGAACAAAACGTCCTGGCACATTCTTCAACCTCTTCTGCGACTTCGCCCTTGAGTATCTTGAACCTGTATTTGGGAGTCCAGACGATATGATATTGGCAATGCCAAACTGTTTGTAATAATTTACGGAATCTACTCATTTGTTACTCCTTGGTTAAGTTGTGGGACAACTCGACCTTGGAGTAACAAATGTTGTTCAGATGGTAAAACCACTGAACTGTGACCTGGCCCAAAGGGCCAGGTTTTCTATGTTAGAATAAAAAAGTTTTCTCTGCATTTTTTGGTCTCTGAGCTTTATCCCTAATCCGTGCCTGCCGTGTCCAAAAATAAAAAGTAGTTATTTAATCTAGTCAATTATCCCCCAAATCGAGAGGAATTCCCACTTGATATCATTCCCACATTCGGTTATTATTAAAATAATTTATGGAAATGGAGGTTCCGCCTATGGATGTAATCAGCTTGACCATCGACTCCAAGAAACGCATCTCTCTGACCAAACTTCTCCCTCCCGGAAACATCCGTTCCGTTCGAGCCTACACGGATGGTCCTCGAATTGTACTCGAACCCATGATGGAGGTTCCGGTCGAGGAGGCTTGGCTTTTCGAAAATAGGAACGCCTTCAAGAAAGTCCTCACCGGGCTTTCTCAGAAGGGATCCGTCAAGCGCGGATCTTTTGCCAAGTATGCCAAATAGTGACTGATGCACGAACTGATTTTCACGCCCCAAGCCGACGCCGACCTTCGGAAAATTGAAAACAACCCCTCACAAAGGAATATCCTCAAAGCCGTCAGGAAATGCCTTGGGTTTCTTGAAACCAACCTGCGGCATCCCTCTCTGAATACGCACGAATTTCGATCCCTCAAAGGGCCTAACGGGGAAAAGGTCCTCGAGGCATATGCCCAGCAGAAAACGCCCAGCGCCTACCGGGTCTTTTGGTATTATGGCCCTGAGAGAGGAATGATTACGATCGTCGCCATAGCACATCATCCCTGACAATCCATTTTTTCTTTCTTCACCAGATCATAAATTGAGGGATAGGTGTTTAGGAATCCGTGTCCAAAAATAAAAGATAGTTATTCAAGCTAGTCAACAACGTCCCTCACATCATTATAAATATTTAACTAGCTGTTTTTAAAAAAGAAATTTTTTTGCTTGACAGGGGGAACATAGGATGTCCCCCTTTTCTACCCATTGACTATCCGAACTATTCCATCTTTCATAACAGGTACACCAAAATTCAACAGTAATCCCAACCTGATGCCCGAGAGCTTCAAATACGTCAGCAATTGAGCTCTATGAATTGGCTCAATCTTCTCGCATGCTTTCAATTCCAGGATGAGCATATTCTGGACAACAACGTCCAGACGATATCCACAATCAAGCTTCACGCCCTTATATCGAACAGGCAGAGGCATCTGACGATCAAAGGCGATTCCTCGTAAGGTCAGTTCATGGCACATGCACTCTTCGTATGCTGATTCCAACAGCCCAGGTCCAAGGTGCTTATGTACTTCGATAGCCGCGCCAATAACCTTCTGGGTAACCTGGTTAATTCTTTCTGTCATAATCTTTTACCGAAAAGATGTCTCACCACTGAGACACAGAGATCACAGAGAAGGACTTTTCCCACTGCCAGGGAGATACCTGCCAGTGGGAAATTCTATAGCAGCCAACGCCCAGTCGCAAATAATCGACCTGTCCCCAATATCCACTTTTTTCGGGAAAAGCTCAAAGCTGAAAGGACGAAGGAAGGGGACTAAATTTGTTCGCTCGTCCTGAGAGGGAGAGAGCGCATACGAATCTGGCCTTCGGTCACGCTGACAATGATACCATCTTCAAACGGCTTTTGGTAATGGGTGATTATCTCGTCCAGATAGCGATTTATCTTTTCGGGACGCATATTACGCAAACGAAAAATGATAACGCTTGGTAGCTTTGCTCCACTGGCTGCCATTAGCTCACCGAAGTCGAGGTCATGAGTCAGGAGAATCCGGCCCTCATTCCGAGCCTTCTGCAAAATGACCGGATCTTGCATCCTGTCGAGCCCTTGGTCGTGCAAGTGCACCGCATCATATCCGAGACTCTGTAAGTGGGCCACTGTCTTCGGGGAAATGCCCATGTCGGCCAGGAATCTCATGCTGTCGCCAGCTCCAAAGTGTGGACAGTTTCCTCAGCCAGCCATGCAGCATAGCGAAGCGCTTGTCGGATATCCTCTGGCTCCAGGTATAGATATGCGTCAATGATCTCTTCAGCGCTCATCCCATTAGCAACCAGGTTGACAATCAAAGATACCGTTATACGCATCCCGCGAATGCAAGCGCGTCCGCCCATGACGTTTCGATCAAAAGTGATACGATCAAATTCTAACATAATGCCTCCTCCTTTGACCAAATACCTAACTTGAGCTTCTATCTTAACACCATATCATGAATTTAACCCGGCAACTGTTTTTTATCATGGGGAAATAGGGAGCATTCTATATTGTCCCTGTCAAGCGCAAGTGCCGAAATTGGGAGACAGGGGAATAATCCCAAATTATGCACTTCAAATGCCGAACAACGTTATTTTTTTAAAAATGACAAATGGTTACTATGAATCGTCTACGGATAAAAATGCACCTGAAAGGTGATACAGTTTCGCCATTAAAAGGGAGATACCTGCCAGTGGATAACTCTACAGCAGCCCTTGGCTGCCAGGATCTTCTTGCCCATGGCCATCTCCCCATGGGCAAAAATTATTTTTTTCTCCGTGCCCTCTGTGTCTCTGTGGTGAATTAAAAAAATAATCTTACCACCCGTTCGCATTGCTCACTCGAGGCACAGAGATCACTGAGATAAAATAATTTTTCTTTATATCCTCTGTGGCTCTGTGGTGAAATAAAAAGGGGGGCATGACGCCCCTTTTTTTTCGCTTTTATGGCTTAGGAAATTAATTGGAAGATACGTTTGTTGGTTCGGCAGGAGGAATATCATTGACCGTCACTTGTAGGGATTGGCCTACACTGTGGCCATGGCCGTCGCTTACCGTGACGATCGCAGTGTAAATGTACGGAGGATCCTCCCCGGCTACCGCCTTATAAGTATGCACCACCTGGCTGCCGCTTCCATTGGCCGTCCCATCTCCAAAGCTGATTGTGTACGTCAATGCATCACCATCCGGATCTGTTGCAGAGACGTTGAAGGTGGTCGTCTCGCCAGGATTATTCAGGCTGGATGGCGTTGCGGTAAAACTCTGAATTACCGGCGCATTGTTAGGCGACAAAGGTTGTGCGTCTGCATAGGCCGTTTGGCTATAGTTATTAGATATATCATAGCTGAAAGCCGAGTAGTAGTAATGCTTTGTTGGATCTAAGTTGGTGTGTACATAGGACATATTCTGACCTGGCGATCCCGCAATTTTCCTGTCATTGCCATTTGGAATAGATGATCCATCATACTTGTTTTGTGGATTCGTACCATCCGTCCTGTATCGAATCATGACACCGGCAAAATCAGTGTCCCCCAAATCCAGGTTGACGTGCCTGTGTTGGCTGACGGAAGCATAAAGGAATGGATTGTTTTTTATTTGCCACTATGATAAATTATTTTATATATCTTACATAATGTGAAGTTTTTTAGATCTAATTACGAGGGTATTAGATATGGGTACGACACTATTATTAAAAACAAAACATGGTATTGCTGATACAAAACCAATCATATTGGAAGCCTTGCAAGACCATATCAATTTTTCTTATGCCCGATTCCTGAAATTTGAAAGCGAGTGCAAAGAGTTTGAAAAAAAGTATAAAATGGATTCCGAATTCTTTTTAAACAAATTCGATTCAGGGGAGTTAGGAGATGACCTGCAATGGTTTGACTGGTATGCTTCTATTCGCGGAAAGAAACTTTGGGGGAAAAAATATCAGATACTAAGCGAAATATCATGGAACGAATAACTGACTATTTTTCGTTCTTCCTGGAAGCAATAAAGGATAATGTGTGGGTTCGGAATGAAGAAGTTTCATTTCGAGAGATTGGAGAAAAAGAAGGTTACATTCGAGGAATTCTTTATTTACATGGTGGCCATGAACTCCATGTGGCTGAATATGTTGTCATTAATCAGAGAAGGCCTATAGCAATCAAGTACAGATATCAACTCCAAACACCGGATGGCAAATTCACAGCTCGCTGGGATAATGCCCCTCACCATAAAACTGTAACTTCTTTTCCGCATCATAAGCATTGCCGAGATGGCACAACAGTCGCTTCATCAATAAATAATATTTTTGAGATACTTAATTCCCTGGATGACGAACTAAAAGACAAGATATAATGGTGACCATAGTTTTCAGAAGTTATACACGCTCTGCACGAACATCCCCCATTATGCATAGGCAAATATCTGGCATAACTTCATAATGTAACAATGTCCCCCCAGATAGTTCTAAAATAATTACTAAGGTACTAAAATATTTTATCGATGCAATCTGTGCCTGCCCTACGAAATGCCATTATTTTTCTATTTCATCGGGGCAATCCGTGTCCAAAAATAAAAAGGGGGTTATTCAACCTAGTCAACAACGTTATATATTAAATCAAATAGAGGATATACCTCAAAGTCTATCATATCTATC
>JAGGRV010000161.1 GCA_021159445.1 Deltaproteobacteria bacterium
CGGGATTATCACCCAGGCAGTGGCTTCTGCCCATTCGAGGCTGATATCAGCTCAATAAAGGTCTTATGCTTGGGGATGAGTTAGGAACGGGAGATAAATAAGTTGAACAAAAATTAACAGGATTTTTTGTTGTATTCAAGGCGCGAGGAGCGAGCATAACGGGTTATGTGATCGACGAGCAACGAAGAAGACGGCAAAAAAGACATTAATTTGTTCAAGTTATTTATTGTACGTTCCTTAGGACGTTTGAGCGTTGCGAGATGGTTGAAGTACTTCAGTCTTCAGCCTTTAACCTGAATAGTTACGCCAGTTCTAGACAAGTATCGCACTGGGATGCTCCTGGAAGGGGTGTATTCTTAAAACGAGTGAATAAAGGAACGGATAATTTGACCTCAGGTGCTGCACATAGTCCAGCCATTCACTGGACAGATGGTCATACATCCGCTGGATATCAACGGCCAGGTGATGCAGGTCTTTCTCCGGCAGGTCTTTCAGTGACGGTCTCGCCTGAAGCTCCTCGTCAAGGTGGGTAACCGCCCAGAGCAAATCGGTAAAACGGTCATGCTCCAGAAGGTTGGGGTTCTCCATCAGTCCCAGCAAAAACGTCCGCTTCTGGGAGAGGAAGGCCTTCAGCCCTTCAAGGTCGATTTTGCGGCAGTCAAGGTCAATCTCCAGGTTATAAGCATAAGCGGCGGCTCGCTTGAAATCCACCGACGTCCAGTCCTTAGTGACGTTGAGGTGACCGGATATCTCCGCACGATTATCAAAATGCCCGAGCAGGTCGCCGAGGAGACGGCTACCGACCTCGCTGAAAAATGCTCCCACGACCATATTTAGCTTCTGCAGCATTATCTGCCTTTCCCGTCGGCTGAGGATTCGCTCAAGGATGATGACCACGAGGAATACCTCCAGGGGCAGAAATCCCAGGTCCCCAACCAGGTAAATGAAGATGTGGTGCGGGTCTCTGAAGATGAGGAAATGGATGAAATATGTAAACGCAGAGAGTATTATGAAGATAAAAGCTGACTTAATAAAATAAGAGTAACGCCCCATTTTTAACCTCCAACAAAAGAACAATCAACTCACTCTATTTTTAATGATAACATAAGTTAGGAACGGGAAATAAATAAGTTGAACAAAAATTAACAGGATTTTTTGTTGTATTCAAGGCGCGAGGAGCGAGCATAATCAGACGGAAGAAACAAAGCCCCTCTCTGTACATCAGCGAACTCGTTACCCGGGGTCTGGCAAAACGGCCAGACCAGAGCTTTGCTGACTTGTTTCGCGAACGCTTCGTACTTTACACAAAGTATGCAGACATCACGATCAAATGCGCCGGACTGACTCAAGAGGATGTCTATGCGAGAATCATTGAAGAGACAAAGAGCTAGCCATTTTATTCTAAGATTTAGAACGGCTTTTTCATGAGCCTTTTGCAATGATGCAAAGATTGCCCGCATTCAGGATTCGATAGGTGCGATGATGGGTTGGGTCGATTTTCGCGGCAGAAAGGGCCTGATCCACACTCATGGCTTTGGTTATGCCTAGTGCGACCGTGTCGGCCTGCGAGAGGCCCTTGCTGACCGCAAATACCTTTACGGCCCGGCAATTAGGATCGGTTAGCATGCGTATCCCAACGGCCTTGTGGTCGCCCAGCCTGTATCCGCGGCGTCTGACTATGTCCTTGGCGGCCGAAGCGGTGGGTGCCTGGACGAGCAGTTTTACAAAGTGGTCCTGTCCGATACCGTTCTCGCAAGGGGCCGACAGGACGATCACGCCGCCGTTACGGACAGCCCATTGGTTGTTCATTATGGCCTTGTCCGCCTGGTAAAAGCTTTGTCCAAGCGGGCCGGCGGTTTCTACAATGATCGCGTCGGCAGGGACGTCGATCTGCTGAATAAAGGCATCCTGAGCGGTCGGCGTGAGGGACTTAAGGACCGATAACGGTGTACCCCCAGCGGCAGCGATGATCGTGCTGCCTGCCTGGACAAGGTTTACGCCTGCCAGACGCTGCGAGGCAGCCAGATCCTCCAGCATCTGCGAAATTCCTTCAAACACCGGATTGCCTGCGAGACGGCCGGGGCAGGAGCCGGGAAGAAGGGCGGATGCATGATTAAATTCCACGTCCGCATACGAAGCGCAGCCGATGGTGAGGGTCTTGTGTGCGCCTGTGAATCCGGCAAAGTAATGCGGCTCAACGCTTCCGATGGCCAGAACAGGTCTGTCCCCAACAAGCCACGGGTGTACTCTCCACCCGTTCGGCCTGACTGGGACCAACTCATCGCTTTGACTGTCGTGCCATTGAATTTCCTCAATTGGCAGACCCTGAATCAGCTTAAGCTCGAAACTGCGCATTTTCTCTGAAGAATAGCGGTGCGTGCCGGTGGCTACCAGGATTCGAATGCAAGCCGGATCAATTAAATGGCTGAGGATCTTAAGTACCCTTGGACTATCGGTCTGGCGTTGGGGATCATTGACGACCAGAGTGAGGGCTAGCGGTTTTTCAAGGCACTCCAGCGCATTGCTTGCAGCCTTTTTCAGCAATCCATTGTCAATAGGCCTAAAGAGGTCCAGGCGGGGCCGCAGAGTTATGATGTTGTTTTCTTGCCTAATGGTCATGGTAAAGTACAATTATTTTCATGAAAATACTTCTTATAGAACCATACCATACAGGCTCACATGCTGCCTGGTGCTCAGGATTTGCAACACACAGCCGCCATTTCGTGAGTATGCTCACTCTGCCCGGTCGTTTCTGGAAGTGGCGTATGCATGGCGCCGCTGTGACCCTGGCAAGGCAGTTTCTGGCTGAAGAATACGCGCCGGATCTTATCCTGACCACAGATATGCTCGATCTCACAACTTTTCTGGCCCTGACAAGGTCCCGCACCTATAATACCCCGACGGCGCTGTATTTCCATGAAAACCAGCTTACTTACCCCTGGTCTGTTGACGACAGGGACCTTCCCAAAGGACGTGACGTTCACTATGGTTTCATTAACTATGCCAGCGCCATGGCGGCTGATACTGTGCTTTTTAATTCGCGATTTCACCTGGAATCCTTCTTTGAAGAACTGCCGCGTCTTTTAAAACACTTTCCGGATTATAATGAACTCGATACTGTGAAAATACTTCGGTCTAAGTCGCGGGTTCTTCCCCTGGGTCTGGATCTTGGACTGTTTGACGCCTGCAATCCAGACCGAAAACCGGATGGCCGTCCCTTCCTTTTATGGAACCATCGATGGGAATACGATAAGAACCCTGAGGAATTTTTCCAGGCCTTATATATCCTGGCGGAAAAGGGCCTAGACTTTGGGGTGATTGTCCTGGGTGAGAGTTTTAGACAGAGTCCGGCCGAGTTCATAGAGGCCAGTGAGCGGCTTGGCAGCCGTATCTGTCATATGGGCTATGCTGCGGACTTCACTGAGTATGCCCGTTGGCTCCGGCAAGCCAGCATCCTGCCGGTTACCTCGCACCACGATTTTTTTGGCACAAGTATCGTAGAGGCTATTTATTGCGGGTGCGTACCTTTTCTTCCCAGGCGGCTGAGTTACCCGGAACTGATCCCGCCTGAATTGCATGAACTCTGCTTTTATAAGGACTTCGACGACCTTGTCAAGCGCCTTGAATACGCCATAAAACACCCCTGTTGGGAGCATCAACCCGCCTTACGGGAGGCAGTGGCCCGTTTTGACTGGAAACAGATGGCCTGGGTCTATGACGACACGCTTGAACAGCTATGCCGAGACAAACAATAAAAATTCAGGCAGTCCCCACCTTTGAGATTTCTATGGCTCGCTCTTTTTCACAGATAGCCTGATATTCATCTTCGTAAAAGAATTTTTCAGCACCGAATGCCGGGCGGAGGTGATTCAGCCAAGAGGCTTCAGGATCGAATCGTGCAAAGAATGGACGCTGCACCCAGTCCGGATTGCGGCCCTGGATAAAGCGGAGCACAAAGACCTTTTTATTGTTGATTTCAGCAATACCTTGGACATCTATCTTGCCGGGACCGGCGCTCATGGATGGTCCGCGCACCGTGCGTGCCAATCCTGATACCTTTAGAACGGCATTATGATATATCTCACAGGCCTTGGCTAAAGGCAATTCAAAGTAATGACAGGCACCGGTATTGCGTGCTATAAACATATAGTAAGGGACAATTCCAAGGCGTACTTGTGTGCGCCACATGCGTGCCCAGATTTCAGGGTCATCGTTTATGTGTTTTACTATGGGACTCTGACTGCGTATTATGGCTCCGGTGCCACGGATTCGCCAGATGGCCTTCCGGGCTATAGGCGTTTCCATTTCCTGCCAGTGGTTGCAATGGGCCATGATAGCCACGTGTTTGCCGCCCTTTACCAGACGCTCCATCAGTCTCAGAAGATCGTCAGCATCGCTGTCACTTACATAGCGATATGGCCAGTAGGTCAGGGACTTGGTTCCTATGCGGATGGTCTGTATGTGCTCGAACTCAGGCTGCAACAATGGTTTTACATATTCCTTGAGCAGGCTGGTTTTCATGACCATAGGGTCACCACCGGTGAGCAGAAGGTCAGTAACATCCTTGTGCTTGGCCAGATAGCGGTGCAGGTTGCTGGTTTCTCCGGCAGAGAAACGCAGTTCATCAATCCCAACGAACTGTGCCCACCGAAAGCAGAAGGTGCAATAGGTATGGCAGGTCTGACCCTGGCGGGGGAAAAACAGTACTGTTTCCCGGTATTTGTGTTGCATTCCTGACAGTGGTAGGCCATCCAGAAAGGGGATATTGTGAACTTGCTGCCCGGCAGGATGGGGATTGAGTTCTGCGCGTATTTTATTGGCCACGGTCCGTATCTGTTGGTCGTCAGCACCTTTGCGGAGTAAGTTTGCCATGCGATCAAAGTGTTTCTGCGTGAGCATATCAGGCTGTGGAAAAGTGAGCTTGAAGATTGGATCATCTGGGACATTATCCCAGTCTATGAGGTTTTTAATCACATACTGATTGACTCGGAACGGTAGTACTTGGGCCACTACCTTCATGGCAAAACGCATGTCATGAGGCAATTTTACAATTTGGGGGATCTGATCAAGTTGACGCGCAGAAAAAAAATGAAGACTCAGAGGTCGCCTATTCTGGACCGAATACGTTCGGGAAGTTTGCTTAATCTTCGGAGCGTAATACATAATGCATATCCACTTAGGAACGGGAGATAAATAAGTTGAACAAAAATTAATAGGATTTTTTGTTGTATTC
>JAGGRV010000003.1 GCA_021159445.1 Deltaproteobacteria bacterium
CGTTTCAAGCAGGGACTGAACACCCTCTCCTGTGCGGGCGGAAATAATCAGGGGTTTATCAATAAATCCTGGAAGCCGTCGGCAGATAGCCTGTATTTGCCTCTGCCTTTTGGGCTGAGAGATTTTATCTGCCTTGTTCAGGACTAACCAGACATGCCTTCCCAGGGCATGCAGATAGTCCAAAAGATCAAGGTCCAACTGGTCCGGGACTCGCCTCATATCAAAGATGCACACCACGCCCTTAAGAGGTTTTCTGGCCTCGATATAGCCCTCTACCAGCCTGTGCCATTTTTGCTGAACGTGTTTCGGAGCCTTTGCAAACCCATAGCCCGGAAGATCGACAAAGTGAACGGAATCATTGACCAGGAAAAAGTTCAGAGACTGGGTAAAACCCGGCCTTGAGCTGACTTTTACCAGATTGCGCCTCCCCAGGAGACGATTCAAAAGACAGGATTTGCCCACATTGGACCTGCCGGCAAATGCCACTTCCGGCAAACTGGGTGATGGAAGCTGGGAAAGCTTATAGACGCTTGTAACAAAGGCAGTCTTGGTAATCCTGACTGTCACCGGTCCTAGAGGACCTTGTTGAGGGAATGTTCTATGATCCCTTGGGCACCTGCGGCCATGAGCCGTGGGATAAGCTCCCTCACTTCAGCTTCGTTTATTACCGTCTCAACAGAGCACCACTCCTGTTTATACAGCATAGAAACAGTAGGGGCATTGAGGCTGGGCAATATGTCCACCACTGCCTCCAGCTTTTCCTTGGGCACGTTCATCTTGAGTACCACAAGACGGTCTGCCCGCAATGCGCTCTGCAGGAGCATGGATATCTGTTCAATCTTCTCCCTTTTCCAGGGATCTTCCCAGGCATGTTTGTTGGCTATCAACTGGGGGTTGGACTCCATCAGCTCTTCAATAATAACCAGGCCGTGTGCCTTGATGGTGCTCCCGGTCTCTGTTACCTCAACAATGGCGTCCGCAAGCCCGGAGGCAACCTTGCCCTCGGTGGCCCCCCAGGAGAACTCAACACTTACATCTATTCCACGTTCTGAAAAATAACGCTTAGAGAAGTTGACAAGCTCTGTAGCTATTTTCTTGCCCTCAAGGTCCTTAATAGAACGATAAGGAGAGTCGGCTGGTACGGCCAGGACCCATCTGGCAGGACGTTTGCTTACCTTGGAGTATATCAAGTCTGCCACAACGACAATATCCGAGTCATTCTCCAGGATCCAATCATGGCCTGTAATGCCGACGTCCAGGATTTTTTGCTCAACATAACGGGACATCTCCTGGGCCCTGCAGATGCTGCAGGTGATACTGGGATCGTCTATACTGGGGAAATAGCTCCTGTGATGGACATCTATACGCCATCCTGACTTTGCAAAGAGCTCAATTGTTGCCTTTTCAAGACTTCCCTTCGGTATACCCAGCTTCAGTTGGTTCACTTTTTGTAAACCTCCTTAGGATCAAAAACAGGTTCTCCAATAATAACCAGGGATTCCCCCTGGACTTTTCGATAAAAGCAGCTCCTGTAGCCTTTATGGCAAGCCGCACCGCCCAACTGTTCAACCTTTACCAGTATTGTATCCAGATCACAGTCCGCGTAGGCAGCCTTCAATAACTGAACATGGCCGGAAGTCTCACCTTTGAGCCACAATTTGTTCCTTGTGCGGCTCCAGTAATGGACCTTGCCTGTCTCCAGTGTCTTTTCCCATGCCTGCCTGTTCATATAGGCCAGCATGAGTACTTCACCTGTTTCATGGTCCTGTGCAATTACAGGCAGCAGGCCATTCCCCTTATCAAAACAGAGATTTTTTGCATTTGCCATGAAGCGGATTTTTAATGGTCAAGGATAGTTATGTCAAGCTGAGATGATATAGAGACGTTTGCGCTGTTCCGATTTGGTTATAGCCTATGCCTTCATGATACTGCTATTTCAAATAGAATTTTATCATAGCTTACAGACGGTGTAATTTCCTTTTTTGTCTCATCATTTCTTTTGATATCGACAAGTCCGACTTGCTCAAGGAATTTAATATCCGTCGAAACATTTTTTACATCCCGTTTCGCAATTTTTGATAACTGACGGACAGATGAAGGTTTTTCCTTTAGTTAACACAAAAAAGTGCTTGGACTATGACACCGAAGGTTTATAATAGATAGCACAACAGGCTACAGGAGAATACTGTGAGAAACAAAACTGTCTCAGTGCGGCTGGATTCTGAGACCCTGGAGAGCCTTGGATCGATGCCTCAACAACCCACGGTAAATTCAATGAGTTGTAGAATTTCCAAGACGTTCAATTACAGACTGGAGGGAAAATATTATCAATCAGGAACCCAACCCTGATGCCGGAGGCCCCGTGATTTCCTTTCATCCTATGATAAAAGGCGATCTCTTTTACTGGGAAAGGGGTGTCTGGGATGAGGATATGATTCGTAACCTCACGAAAGCCAGGGCAATTATATTACCCCAGACGGTGTGCAGAGAACTCTATTCCCTGTGCCGCACCCTGTGTGCCAATGTTTTCCCGAACTACAGTATTCGCTTTAAGTGGGAGGGGAAGGTGGGAGATACCCTGCTATTTTGGAGTTGCGGAATTTCTCACCCGAAGACGTGGATTTTTCCTCGAGTGGAAACCATGTTAGGCGATCACCCTGGAATGAGCCATTGTCCCAGGCTCCCGGATTATCCATTTGTGATAAAGGGAACCAGTGGGGGAGAGGGTTCCCAGATTTGGCTGATAGAAAACGCCCAGGACCTGGAACAGGCAACGGAAATACTCAAGCATTTTGAAATACAGGGCATTTTCGGCTTTGTATTGCAGGAATTTATTCCTAATCTCCAAAGAGATCTCAGGGTTGTGATCATAGGAAATCACATCCAGAGCTATTGGCGATGCAACAAATCGGGTTTTTTCCACAACATTGCAAAGGGTGGACAAATTGATTCCCTGTCTGATCCGGAGTTGCAAGCCATAGGAAGAGATGCAGTAAAAGAGCTGTGCAATAATACTGGAATCAATATGGCAGGTTTTGACCTTGTTTTTTTGGAGGGATCTAATGTTCCCCTGTTCATTGAGATTAATTATACGTTCGGTCGAACCGGTTTAGGAGGCTCTGATGCCTTTTATGAACTCTTTGAGAACGAGGTTAATCAGTGGTTGGAGGCCTAAGAAATTGGAAATTGGAAAGTAGAAATTGGGGTAAGATTCAAAACGCCGAGGGCTATCAGATAATACGATCATCTGAAACAGTACAAAAGCATGAAGGCCAAATTTCCAATTTCTAATTTCAACGTTCCGTGAACGCTTACCGTATTTGTTTAAACGTAATAATATCTAGATATTTAGAGCTGCAGGTAGCTCAGGAGTTTACATGACATCCCAAGTACGTGTAATAGTTACAGCCGGATACGGAACCAACTGTGAGATGGAGATGGCCAATGCGTGTAGACTGGCCGGTGCAGATCACGTTGACATAGTCCACCTCAGTGATCTCTTGGACGGGAGCGTCCGCCTGGATGACTATCACTTCCTTAACCTGCCGGGTGGATTTTTAGATGGCGATAATCTGGGGGCGGCGCAGGCCGGGGCTTACAGACTCCGAAATGCCAGGGTCATGGGGACAGGAGAACGCCTGCTGGATCAGCTCCTGGAATTTGTGGAAAACGGGGGTCTGGTACTGGGGGTGTGCAATGGTTTTCAATTGATGGCGAAGACCGGTCTTCTGCCGGGTTTTGATGGCGATTATGAGCAACGCTATGTAAGTCTTACCTATAACGATTCCGGCAGGTTCGAAGACCGGTGGGTCACTTGCAAGGTATCTCCGGACTCTTCTTGCATATTCACCCGTGGGATAGACCGTATTGAGTTGCCTATAAGACACGGAGAAGGAAAATTTGTAACAATTGACATATCTGCAAGGGACAGGCTGGTGGCAGATGGCCTTATTGTACTTCAGTATGCATCACCTGTAACAGGGGAACCCACACAAGAATATCCCCACAACCCAAATGGCTCAGAGTTCGCCATAGCCGGCATTTGCGATACTACAGGCAGGCTCATGGGCCTAATGCCTCATCCAGAGGCATTCCATCACAGGACCAACCATCCACGATGGACCAGGGAAAAATTACCAGAGGAAGGGGCGGGACTGGCCTTTTTCCGGAATGCCGTGGACTATATACGGGAGAATCTCGGCAGTTGAGCAATTAGCTGTTAGCCATTAGCGTTTAGCTTTGAAAAATGGTTCATCACGGATTAGTGTGGTAATCCGTGATGAACAGCTATTAGCATTTAGCTTTTAGGTGTTAGTAACCTATTTGGAAAACAGCAGCAAATTAACAGCTAACAGCTAATACCTAATTTTGTAATAGCAAAACATCCTGTAATCATTAGACTAATAGCTAACCGCTAAAGGCTAATCGCTCAATTTAGGTAAAGCAAAATACTATGCCTGAATCTCTGGCCCAGACCCTGGTGCGCCTGCTTAAATATTTAAGACGTTTTCTACTGGAAACCGCGATTTGCTTTGCAGGGCTCACTGCCATTCTATACTGGCTTTCTCCTCATTTCCTGGCCTTTCTTCAGTCTTATTTTGAGCAGCACTTGGCCTTTTTTGGAGTGCTGGAGCCGATGCTGGCCCTGCTCAAGCTCTCAAGCGTTGGGGCATTAATTCTTCTGGCGCCGTGGATACTCTGGCGTATGTCGCAGGGGCTGGTAGATGTGCTTGGTTTTTCCAGAAAATTGTCCATGGTGTTTATGCTGTCCGCGCTTTTGCTCTTTTATGCAGGGACCCTTTTCTGCTTTTTCGTAACCCTTCCGTTTGGGATAAATTTCCTCCTGGGTTACCAGTCACAACATTTGCGGCCTGTAATAGCTGTGGGTAAGTTTGTGAATTTTATTGGACTTTTTCTTATTAGCTTCGGCATAATTTTCGAAATTCCATTGATCATGACATTGCTTTGTAGACTGAAAATCTGCAGTCCTGAGACCTTTGGGAGATATAGACGTTATGCGATTCTATTAATTGCCATAATGGCTGCCATTCTCACTCCCACGCCGGACATCTTCAATATGGCCATGATGGGAGTGCCCCTGTATGTCCTTTACGAGGCAGGAATAATTATTGCCAGAATAGTAAATCCTTCTTCTACTTATCTTGACAAGGCTTAGCCATTCTATATAGTGCGGGATTCATGCTAAAGGCT
>JAGGRV010000081.1 GCA_021159445.1 Deltaproteobacteria bacterium
AAGCACCATCAATTAAAGCAGAGCGCTCCATATCCCAGGAAATATTATCAAAAAAACCCTTCATTATCCATATGCCAAAGGGAAGCTGAAAAGCTACCATCACTAAAGCCACTCCACCGATGGTATTAAAGCCAAAACCACCGATAAGAGGGAGGTTATGTCCGATAATGGGGATATTTGTTATCCAGCGTAATACAAAATAAATTGGAATCAATAGGGTTACACTCGGAAAAGCATGCAGTATCAGAGTTGCGGAGAGAAACCCCTTCCTTCCTGCAAACTTCATACGTGATAGAGCATAGGCAGACATTGACGAAACAAAAACTACAATAGTGGTCATTACTGTAGCAAGAAGGAATGTATTGAGAGTCGCCAGCCATATACTCGGAAAATTAGGGCCAAAAGGTGATTTCCACAAGAAACTCCAGTTGCTCAAGGTCCACCCTAATGACTTTAGTCCCTCTGTCCTGGTGGAAAATGTGGTAATAATTAACCATAAAAAAACCAGGAAGATAGGCATACTAAATGCAATCAAAGCCCCATAGGCAAGAATAGATTTCAAATTTAAACGAAATTTATTTAATACCATTTTATTATCATTCTCCTATATATCTCATTATAGCTGGTCAATTTTCGGTTCTTGAATTAATTCATTAAACTTGAATACACGCAAATATATAATTGCCATTATTATACCAATAATTACCAGGATAACTGCCCATGCTGAACCATAACCCCACTGAGTATTCCCGAAATAGCTGCTAAACGCGCGGTGATAAGCAGTTAATGACCATACTTCAGTTTCATAAAGCCCTGGACCTCCATTTGTAAGAAGCAGAATTTGTTCAAAGGAGGTTAAAAGGGATAAAGTCTGATAAGTAGTAACAAAAAGAAGAGGCCATTTGATCATAGGAATAGTAATATAGCGAATGGTTTGCCAGGTTGAAGCTCCATCTACTTTTGAAGCTATCATATAATCTTTAGGTATAGCTTCAATAGCGGAAGAAAAAATAATCATCCCAAAGGAAGCTCCGATAAAACCATTCACTAAAATAATAAAAAGCCAGGGATTGGTATTAAGTAAGTATTCCCCTGTACCTATGCCCAAGGGGCCAAGGATATGCTTATTTATAACCCCCATAGGAGCTGGTCCAGCTAAAGCTTTCCACATCATAATATAGACAACCACCGGAGTAAGGCGGCACATAAGCCATATTAAGCGAAAGGTAAAACCAACCCGCCTGTTGATGTTCGTAGTAATCAAGGCAATAACCAAAGCCATCCCCACATTGAAAAAAATTAAGGTCATGCTCACATACATGAGAGTATTATTTAGAATCCTGGGGAAAAACCTATTAGTAAAGATCTTTACATAGTTATCTAAGGTCCAGTTTGCTGGCTGCCACCATTTGAGTATTCCAAAATTCGTCATATCCAGATTGGTAAAACTTAAAATAAAAACCATAACTAAGGGAATAAAAAAGAATAAAGTTACCACTATAAGAGTAGGGGTAAGAAAAGCATATGGCAATAAACCGCTCTTTAATTTAGAAAAAAGTGATTTTGAGTCTGGAAAACTGGAGAGGGAACTCCTTTCCCTCTCCAGTTGGAAATTATTACTCATTTAATGATTACCTTATCTCCTAATTCACGATTAAGTCCTTCTACTACAAAATCTACTGCCTTTTCAGGAGTAAAATCACCACCTACACACGCTGCCAGGGCTTCATAAGTTACTGTAGAATAAGTGCCCCAGTAAGGATTGTTAGGTAGGAAAGTAGTGTAATCTAACATGTAAAGCGCTTCACTCAGTAAGCGAGATTCCTTGTAGAACTTATATTCTGTCTGACCTTTAAGGATTCCCAGATGAGTGCTAGCAATTGCATGACGAGTATTGGGACCATAGTTAGTGACTTTGGCAATTAGAGCTACTGCTAAGTCCGGATATTTACACTGGGAACTGACTAGATAAGCTAATGGATGTGTAAGGGAATTGGGTTTACCACCCTTCTCTGCAGCCGGGATCAGTCCAAACCCAAAGTTCTCCCACATATAAGCTTCGCCACCAAGGTCTTTAAGGAATTTTTCTGCCCACTCAGCCCATTGCCATGTCCCACCGACCCAGAAGAGTACCTTACTAGTGACTCCAGGATGCCATGCTGAAGACCAATCTAAGCCAAGACAGCCCATTGATCCATATTTTTGAGCAGCGTCATAGAAGAACTTATAATATTTCAAGCCAGCTGTCTTGTCAAAGACTAATTTACCAGTTGCCGAATCAATGGTTTCTCCACCGAAGGCGTAGTAGAAAGGAGTGAAATCAGGGCCATTCTTCGGACGAGTCCAGAAGCCGTTACCTGGCTCAACAACACCCTTATCTACTGCCTGTTTGGCTGTCTCTAACATATCATAAAGGGTAAATTCACCTTTTTCGATTTTCCCGGATAATGCTGCTATTTCTCCATCTGACCAACCAAGTTTCTTTAATAGGGTTTTATTCCAATAGAGCGGTCGAGCTTCAGCATCTTGAGGAACACCCCAAGTCTCACCTTTATATTTAGTGCAATCCCATAGAGTATCAAAGACAAGATTATATATGGGGAACTCTTTTATTATTCCGTCCAGAGCAATAATCCGGCCCGCTTCAGCCTGGGTACCAATATATTCATGTCCAGTCAACCAAATATCAGGCGATTCTCCAGCACCATAGCCAAGTACAAACTCAGTTATATACTCACCCCAATCCAGGTTATCCTGTATAACTTCTACTTTTACACGGCGGGGATCACCCATAGCCTCTAAATCAGCATTGAGATCTTTTTCGGCTACTAAGAAATTAAGGCCACGCCAGTTTTCCATGGGAGGTTTTGCTCTACAACGAACCTTAATAGGAATAATATCCAAATCCTGAGCTAAAGCCATAGCTGTAAAAGACATAACCAGAATTACTATTAATGAAATACTTAACAAACTTTTTGAAGCTTTCATTCTTGCTTCCTCCTTTTAAAATTTTGAAAATCTACTCAAGATATTAGATTAACTAATTTTCCTTTCTATCACCTCCTCTTAATTTTGTAGAGTACCATCTACAGAAATCCGCTATGTCTAGATACTCTTATTGCTCCAAACGATTTTTTCTATCGGGTTCGATAAATCGAACCCTTACATCTCTGCCATTCTAGATCTTCTTTAATTTTATGAACAGTAGAAAATTAATTCAACAACAGGGATTTTTCTGTATTTTTATCAAAAAGATGAATCTTGTTTACATTAAAGTGTAATTTAACTTTTTCCCCCATTTTCTTTGTAAATGGGGGAGTAGTAAGCACTTTAATTTGCAAATTCCCTAATTTAACGGTAACTAATACCTGCATCCCCATAGGTTCGACCACGTAAACTTCAGCTTCTTCTCCTTTTTTGTGGTCAATTTTTATATCCTCAGGCCTGATACCTAACACTATTTTATTGTCTTGAGAATGAGATTGAGTAAACTTACCAATCTTTGAGGGAATTTCAATAGTAATATCTTTATTCTTCAAAAGAAATTGTTCTTCTGATTGTCCTAGAGAAACATCAATAAAGTTCATAGGGGGACTTCCTATAAAACCGGCCACAAACAGATTCACCGGTCGATTATATAGCTCATCAGATGAACTATATTGCTGAAGTTTTCCTAATTGTAATAAGGCTATTTTATCAGACATAGTCATAGCCTCTACCTGGTCATGAGTTACAAAAATGGTAGTAATGCCTAATTTTCTCTGTAATCTTTTAAGCTCTGCTCTCATCAAGGTTCTAAGCTTGGCATCTAAATTGGAGAGGGGTTCATCTAAAAGCAGGATATCTGGTTTTTTAATTAAAGCTCTACAAACAGCCACTCTTTGCTGTTGCCCTCCGGAAAGTTGAGCCGGTTTTCTATCCAATAATTCTTCTATCTGAACCAATTTTGCTACTTCTTTAACTCTTCTTTCTCTCTCCTCCTTAGGAATTTTTCGTAATTTTAAGGGAAATGTTATATTATCAAATACAGTCATATGAGGATAAAGGGCATAACTTTGAAAGACCATACCGATTTTTCTATCTTTGGGTAAAACTTCATTTACAATCTTATCTCCGAAATAAATACCTCCGGCAGTGGGCTTATAAATTCCAGCTATCATAAGTAGGGTGGTGGTTTTTCCGCATCCCGAAGGTCCAAGTAAAGCTACAAACTCACCATCATTTATCTCGAGGTTGAAATTATTTACTGCTTTGACTTTTCCGAAGTGTTTACTTAAATTTTTAAGCCTTACTTCCATTTTTTTGCCAATCTCCTTAGGGTATATTAAAATATTTATATACTGCTAATACTTTCATTTCTAAGAAATCAATCGCCCTTATAGCCGACTTATTAGTATAGACCCTCTATAAAGGTAATTTCTTGTAAAACTTAAGTTATAAAATTTCCTGTTTTTTTAATTCAATCAACAAACATAAAACTTCAATTATACTTATCTGAGCCATTCTAGTAGTTACCCCTTCGCTACCCAAAGGTTGCTCATCTATACCAGTGGCCAAAATTATATCTGACTTTTTAGCCATCGGCGATTGTAAATAGTTTGTCAAAATAATAATTTTACAACCCTTTTTCTTTGCCATTACTACAGCATCATAAACAAGATTGGTCGAACCAGAATGAGACAAGACAAAAAGTACATCATTCTTCCCTATTCTATTTATTAAAAGGGGTATTAAACTAAAATCATCAGACCATTGACTATTAATTTCCAATTTCAATAGTTTATGGTTAAGTAACTTAGCTAAAGCAGCAGTTCCACCTGCACCTATAATTAATACTGAATCTGAATTAATAATATTCAAATATGCTTCTTTTAACGCGGAAATAGATAATATTTTAAATGTATTACTAATAGTGTGCGAGAATAACTGTTGAACTTTATTAAGTAACAATGGTATGCTATCATTTGAATTTATCTCTGAATAAGTCTTTTTATAATTTAAGGCAAGATCTCTTGTAATATCAATCTTTAAATCGGTATATCCATTAATCCCAATTCTTCTACATAACCGTATTATTGTCGATACGCTAACTCCTACCTTTTCAGCCAAGACATTAATTGGCAATTTTATTACCTCTTCTGGGTAATTTTTTACAAATGTTGCAACTCTTTTTTCTGCTTTACCTAAATGAATAAAAGCAGAATTAAT
>JAGGRV010000386.1 GCA_021159445.1 Deltaproteobacteria bacterium
TTGACATGTTTTGTAATAGCTCAGGGGAAGACATCTATGGCTTGTTAAAAAAAGAACCTCTAAAACAATCAATTCAGTATGGCGGAACTCTTCCCATGCTCCCTCTATCGGCAACAGAATATATTCTGGACATGTATGAAAAAACGAATATACGTAATATACGGATTAAGCTCGGCACTGATCTCGATTACAATGAGGAAATACTTAAGCTTTCACGAGAAAAACTTGGGCGGAACTTTGATTTAAGAGTCGATGCCAATGCCTCCTGGTCATTAGAAATAGCCATTGAAAGCCTTAAATTATGCCGGAAGTACGGGATATTTCGGGTTGAAGAGCCTTTTGGCAGAGATAGAGAGGAAATACTCTTTCTTCTCAAATATCCGGAGAGCCGCGATTTTCAATTTGTAGCAGATGAATCAGCCCTTACTGCCGGGGATATAGAGGCTATGGCAAAAAACAGAAGTTACCACATGGTCAATCTTCGTCTTTCAAAGAATGGAGGACTCCTTAAGGTTTTAAAGATGGCTGAAATTGCTGGGAAAAGGGGACTTCAGTACCAAGTTGGATGTCACGTGGGGGAAACCGGAATCCTCTCCGCACTGGGCCGGGTAGCGGCATCTATCCTCCCAAAGGCAGTGTATGTTGATGGCTCCTATGATAGCTATCTTCTTTCGGAAAATATAACATCGGAAAATTTCTCTTTTGGTTTTGGCGGAGTAGCTGAAATAATAAGGGGACAGGGATTGGGTTTTGTAGTAGATGAAACCAGGCTTAGGAGGTTGAATATTGGAAAAACCGGATGTCTTCCAAAAGTGGGAAACTCATAATAGGGATTATCTTAATGCCTGCCAGAAAAAGCGGCTCATCGTTACTTTCTCTGGTGGAAAAGATTCTTCTGCTTGTCTTTTTCTTTTAAATAAAGCAAAAGACCGGTATAATTACGACCTTGAGGCTCACCTTTATGCCTATCCCAGACATATTTATAGAGAGGGTTTCAAAGAAGAACTACTCTCATTTTGGGGAAAATATGGGGTTAAGCTCTTCTACCATCTTTCAGAAGAGGATGATTTACTTTTAGAACATCAAGAAAACCCTTGCATACCCTGTCAAGGTATCAGGAAAAAAGCCCTTTTCAGGCTTTTGCCTTTTACAGAAAAATCCATATCTAATCTGGTGCTTGTATCCGGTCACAGCCTTTGGGATCTTGTCGGTTATATCTTGGAGGTATTTATTGCCAGGGAACTGGCTGATTATTCACATCGTGAAAACTCCGTTTCGGCTGAGAGATTCATTGAGATATCCCAGCGCTTTTATCCCTTTATTTCAATGAGAGAAGGCTACGCTGTTTTTAGACCAATGCTCTGCTTAAATCAAAAGGAGATAGAACATATTCTGGAAGCAGAAGCCTTACCTGTCCTGGATACCCCTTGTCGATATTCCCAGTTCAGACCTAAGAAGGTCTTAGCGAATTACTTTCAGACGTTTGATTATCAATTCTCTCATAAAAAGATAATTGAGTTTGCCCAAAAAAAAATTGGGATTTCAGATATTTCTAAAATCAAACACCTTTCTCAAAAAGAATACCTTTCTCACCGCTTCTGATCAATGGGCTAGCCATATCTCTGGCTATGCCGCGCGTGATAAAAACAAAGAATGACACGTTTTCATTGCGCGTTTTTTTGACATTTCTCCTTAAACTATGGTAAACGCAACATACTTGGTTTGATTTTACATTTTGGAGGTATGTTAATGTTTGAGATCTTGGAACGTCAGGATATGGCCGATGGCACAGTGGTCCTTAATGAAATAAGTGCGCCTCTGATTGCCAAAAAGGCTAAGCCGGGGCAGTTTGTCATCTTGAAAGCAAATGAAACCGGGGAGCGCATTCCGCTCACCATGGCTGATACAGACCCGAATAAGGGTACCATCACAATAATATATCAGATTGTTGGAAAGAGTACCGCCCTGTTTAAGTCCCTTCAGGTAGGTGAGCGGTTTCAGGATGTGATTGGTCCATTGGGTGAACCTACACATATTGAAAAACTGGGCACTGTTGTATGTGTTGGTGGGGGAACCGGTGTTGCTGTTTTGCATCCTATTACCCGGGGGATGAAAAAAATCGGTAATCATGTCATTGCTATTATCGGTGCCAGGAACAAAGATCTCCTCATCCTGGAGGACAAAATGAAGACCGCATCTAATGAGTTGCATGTCTGCACAGACGATGGATCATACGGCCATCATGGGTTTGTGACGGATGTACTCAAAGATGTCCTGGAAAAGGAAGCAGTTAAACTCGTTGTGGCAATTGGTCCTGTGCCGATGATGAAATTTGTGTGCAGTGTTACGAAGAAGTACAAGGTCAAAACTCTTGTTAGCCTGAATCCCATCATGGTGGACGGGACAGGCATGTGTGGTTGCTGCCGGGTGAGCGTGGGCGGTAAGACACGGTTTGCCTGTATAGATGGTCCTGAATTTAACGGGCATGAAGTTGATTTTGACGAACTGATGCAGCGCCTTCAGGCCTATAAAGAGCAAGAGTCCGTTGCATATGAGAAATACCTGCATGAATAGGGTGGTAAGCGTTCACAGGGCACCGCATCTGCTTCGTTGTCGGGCACTTGAAGTACAGGAAGTACGTCTGCGTACCCTCCGCCTCGCATCTGCAGCACCCTGTAAACGCTTACAGTTCGGTGGGTTGCGGTATAATCCCGTGAACGATTACATAAGGTGTTATGGAGAATAAAATGACAGAAAAATCACCTAAAAAGGAAAAGATACCCAGGCAGCCTATGCCTGAACAGGATCCACAGATCAGAAAGCGGAATTTCGAGGAAGTTCCTTTGGGATATACAAAGGAACTTGCTGTAAAAGAGGCAGAAAGATGCCTGCACTGCAAAAACCCCTCTTGTATGGAAGGCTGTCCGGTGTCTGTTGACATACCAGGCTTTATCAAAAACATAAAAGAGGGTGAATTCTCCAAAGCTGTCCGGAAGATATGGGAAAGAAATGCACTTCCGGCCGTGTGCGGCAGAGTTTGTCCCCAAGAGATCCAGTGTGAAGGAAGATGCATCCTTGGCAGAAAGGGAGATCCTGTAGCGATTGGCAATTTGGAGAAGTTCGTTGCGGATATGGAGCGGGAACACGGCAATGGAGAGCTCCCGCCCAAGAGTGATCCCACAGGGAAAAGGATAGCCGTGGTAGGGTCCGGTCCTTCCGGCCTGACCGTTGCCGGAGACCTTATTCTAAAGGGTCATGAAGTAACAATTTTCGAGGCCTTTCACAAGCCGGGCGGTGTTCTTGTATACGGCATTCCGGAATTCAGGCTTCCCAAAGAGATCGTTTATTCAGAGGTAAATACTCTTGAGAAGTTGGGGGTAAAAGTTGAGTGTAATACAGTGGTAGGAAAGACCGTTTCCCTGGATGAACTTTTTGAACAGGGCTATGATGCCATCTACGTCGGGGTGGGTGCCGGACTACC
The DNA here is from genome assembly GCA_021159445.1 of Deltaproteobacteria bacterium. Taxonomy (GTDB): domain Bacteria; phylum Desulfobacterota; class Dissulfuribacteria; order Dissulfuribacterales; family UBA3076; genus UBA3076. Next base: position 3,482 of record JAGGRV010000386.1, read on the forward strand.
CCGGTTCCTGAACATCCCGGGAGAAAATCTGACCGGCATATATTCGGCAAACGAGTATCTGACTCGGGCCAATCTTATGAAGGCATACCTGTTCCCTGAATATGATACTCCCATCGTCAGAGGTAAAGATGTCGTTGTATTTGGAGCCGGAAATGTGACTATGGATTCTGCACGGACTGCCATGCGTCTGGGTGCTGACAGGGTACGCATCGTTTATCGCAGGTCCCGGGATGAAATGCCTGCTCGATCTGCAGAAATTCATCACGCAGAAGAGGAAGGCATTGAGTTTCTTCTGCTCACAGCGCCTACCAGGTTCCTGGGTGATGAAAATGGCCGTCTGACAGGTGTGGAGTGTCTCCAAATGAAATTGGGTGAACCTGACGAATCCGGGCGACGGCGTCCTATACCCATAGAAGGCTCCGAGTCCAAACTGGAGTGCGACATGGCAGTTATTGCCGTTGGCGCAGGGGCCAATCCACTTTTGACCAAATCCACTGAGGATCTAAAGATCAACAAATGGGGTTATATTGTTGCAGATTTGGAGACAGGCAAGACCAGGAAGAAGGGTGTATGGGCCGGTGGAGATATAGTCACGGGCCAGGCGACGGTCATATTGGCCATGGGAGCAGGCAGAAAGGCCTCTGATTCCATACACCAGTACCTTACATGGGGATGGTGAACAACAGATAGATCAATGAACATCGAACATCGAACGTCCAACATCGAATGTTGAATGGGAAAAGATGAAGAAACAGACTTATGACCTTAAAGAAAGGCTGCTTGAGTATTCGGTGAGAATCATAAATAGCTGTTGAATGTTCGGTATTGGGTGTTTGTTTTTTTATTCGATGTTGGACGTTCGATGTTCGATGTTCGATGTTCATCTTTCAAAACAACCACGCATGGATTCCCTCCCCCAACGTGTGAATGCGCCCTACGCTCAGGGTCCGCTCTGTAAATCGCAATGGTTCATTTTTTGGATTGGCTCTGAGTGGTACACCGGCAGACTGTGTTAAGCTTGCAGTACATTACTCCTATCCATTTCGATCATCACATCTTATTCGACCTTAAATTCTCTTCCTACACTACAAATTTAGTGCATTTCATGTTTGGATAATCGTTAGAGGAATGGTTTTTGGGTATTTCTACTGTCCTAGCCCAGGATTTATCTTTAGTTTTTACAATTTTATAGCTATTGACAAGTTATGATTCTTTTTGTACTTGTATTGCCGAATTTATTAATTGGCTTATCTGCGTCTAAATTAAGGAAAAAATGCTGCAATCTCTAAATTCACAATTCCCTTTGATGTAATTGGCGAAGAAGTGGAAATTGCTATACAATAAATATATATTGATATTTCAAAAAACTAGAAAGGAGTTTATCATGACTGGAAGAAAGAGAAGTAGACCTTACAATGTAGATGACGTACGATATGTGCATAAGCATTATGCCGAAAAGACGGCTTCCGAGATAGCCGACAAGCTTGGTATCAGCAGGTTTCAGGTATCAAAGATTGTCAGTGAACTCAGGAAGCACATAGATTTGCCTAAGAAGACTGTGCGTCGTCCTAATCCAATTCTTAAGTTTCTGGAGGAAGAGGGTATTGAGCCAAAAGAGACAACTAAGACAAAGACTGCTAAAGGAAAACGTAAGAAAGCTTAGGAACGGGAGATAAATAAGTTGAACAAAAATTAATAGGATTTTTTGTTGTATTC
>JAGGRV010000599.1 GCA_021159445.1 Deltaproteobacteria bacterium
AGACGTACTCCCTGTACTTCAAGTGCCCGACAACAAAGCAGATGCGGTGCCCTGTAAACGCTTACAAAATTTTATTCTGGCTTCATAGCCATAGCGCCTACTGCCAAATAGCTGAATCCTTTGGAAACCATTTCTTCGAAATCTGCAATCATGCGTCGCCCGTCCATCACAAGGTAAGGTGGTTTAACGCTTTCCTCTATAGTCCGGGAAAGCCCCCGGAATTCTTCACAGTCAGAGGAAACGAAAAGCGCGTGAGATCCTTCCAGTGCCTCTTTGGCTGTATGGAAATAGTCAATTTTTTCAAAAAGGATATTTTTAGATGTGGAAAACTCGGCCATTGCAGTCTCAATTGCTAAAGGGTCGTAAGCCTTTATCTTGGCCACCCCTTTACCCAGCAGAGATTCGATAACTTTGATGGAAGAAGCATCCCGCATGTCGTTAGTGTGTTTTTTGAATGCCAAACCCAATACAGCAATTGTCTTGTTGTTGAACTGGAACCCGGCCTCGGTTATGGCCCTGTCAATGAGGTAGACTTTTTGAAATTCGTTAACTTCATAGGAAGCTTCAAGCATCTTCGTGCTTACGTTTACTTTTCGCATTTGATAAATTAATGAAGCGATATCTTTTCCGAAGCAACTTCCACCTGCTCCATTGCTCACAGATGATCCCCATGTACTTATTCTGTCGTCTGCCGTAACTCCGAGCCTAAGGTCATCTATTTTGACATTGGGGTATTTTTCCCCAATCTTCGCTCCCACGCCGTTCCAGAAGGAAATGTAGGTGAGAAGCAAGGTGTTGGCAACGTACTTAATTGCTTCCGCAGACTCAGGTGTGGTCTCTATATGTTTTACTCGAACGTGGTTGACAAATTGGGAATATACCCTGCGAAGAATTTTAAAATCTTCTTCGTTGTCGCAACCTACTACAACCCGGTCCGGATTTCGTGCCTGAGCGACAGCCGTTCCCTCTGCCAGGAATTCAGGATTCGAAGCAACACCAAAATTTTCCACACCATGGGTATCCATGATCTCCTGCAGGTGTCGTGCTGTCCCAATAGGTACAGTGCTTTTATTCACAAAAACAATTCTGCGATTGTCTTTCCTTTTTGCAACTGTCATGGCAATATTCTCAGCTGCGGCATTGTAAAAAGTAAGATTAGTGGAGCCATCCAGATTTGGAGGAGTCGGCAGACACATGAAAATAGCATCAGTACCTTCTAAGATTGAGTTCAAATCAGAAGTAAAGAATAGGTATTTGCCAAGTGTTTCCTTGATAATATTAGTCAATCCCGGTTCATTGACGTATTTTTCAATCTCTTCAGTCTGACCGGTCGAAAATGCCTTAATCTTGTCAGCGTCAATGTCATACGCATACACTTCGTGGCCATATTCTGAACACACTGCAGCATGCACAAGACCTACATAGCCGGTTCCTGCAACGATTATTTTCATAGTTCCCTCTTTTTGTTATGGGTTTGATCGTACCGTTCTATTACCATCCGGTCAAATAACCTGTTAGCCCCATGCATAACCCGACAAATAAATTGATGCCCTTGATTTTGAAAAAATCAAGGCGGGATTCGGCAAGCATAGGCAACATGCCATGACCATCTTGCACCACGGAGCTTGCCAGCAAAATGCTGAAGGGTATGGCATTTTGATAAAACAGGGTGAGAAATATCAGGTGCGGACCTGATTCCGGGATGAGTCCAACCAGGCACGCAACTGCCAATATGATAAGCTGGTTTTGCTGTATCCAGCCTTCAAGATGAAGTTGATCAATAAGAATGTGCATAAGGAATAACGCTCCGAAGGTCCATAAGAATATTCGTGGGACGTGGATTTTTGCTATATGTTCCCACAGATGTTCCTCCAAAAAATGTTCCGGCACTGTGGATACGATAAAAAGCGCTACTCCTGAGACCATGAGGAGGGTGATTCTGATCCAGTTCCAGGCAGGCGGCCCCAGCTTGCCGCTGAGTATTCCGAAAAGAAACAATAACAAAGCGACGGACAGTACCCCGCGGGCTACGGAACAATGTGCCCATTGCTCTTTGATACGTCCCCATGGAAAACAGTGGCACAGATCTTCTTCATGTAGTTTGAATTCTTGTTGACATTCGGATCGACTGATCGCCTTATCCCCAAGCAAGAAATCGGTCAGAAAACCTGAAAAGATACCTATTAAAAACAAGATGAAAAAAATTAATAGGGCCTTTTCCGGAATCATGGACAACATGACAAAGGCCTCATCTCCGCTGGTGGCAATCATAGCAGCCACCACAGCTCCCAGGCTGAACACCCCATGGGAATAAAGGGTTACTGCCGCAAAGGCTCCGAGGCAGCCGGGAGTTGCTCCTAAAAAACCAGCCAGCAGATACTGTTTCAGGCGACTGTCGCGGAGTTCCTGATGAAATAATCCCCTGGAAAGGACGTTCAGATACTCAATCACCAGCATCATCATAAAGACAAAGCCGGTAATCATCAGGGCATGAGTAAAGCTTTGCTCTAAAAAATTTATCATTGGCTTAGAACCAAAAATTTAGTTTACCACAGAGATAGACTTTAAGAAATGGAGGAGTAACATAAAGGATCCAGAATTTCTATAGAAAGGGCGCTAAGTTCATAGCATAGGAATTTCCATTTTCCAAGTCCGCCCGAAGGACGCTAAGTTCAAATATGTGTATTTCATGCCTCAGATCTTTGATCCCGTTTCTTGCCTCCAAACGGTTGGCAGTCATGTTGCCCTTAGGGTTTGCTTCAGGGCTTCCCCTGGCCTTGACCAGTGGAACATTGCAGGCCTGGCTTACAGTGGATGGCGTGGACATCCGCACTATCGGCCTTTTTTCCCTTGTCGGGATTCCGTACACATTAAAGTTTTTCTGGTCACCTGTCATGGACCGCTTTTGCCCCCCGTGGCTGGGAAGACGCAGGGGCTGGATACTACTCACTCAAGTAGTTCTGGTATTAGGGATATTCACCATGGCCTTCACTGCTCCTGCTGGAGCTCCTTTCCTTATGGCCTGTCTTGCTTTGATGGTGGCCTTTAGTTCTGCATCTCAAGATATTGTAATTGATGCCTATCGGACTGATCTGCTCGAGGAAAAGGAGCGAGGTTTTGGGGTTGGGCTCTCCGTTACCGGCTACAGAATTGCCATGCTGGTATCCGGGGCCTTGGCCCTCATACTGTCAGATCGCATAGGCTGGCAAAACACGTATATTTTAATGGCAGGTATCATGTCATTGGGAATTATTGGAACTCTTGCTGGCCCGGAGCCAAGGCTTTCGCTTTCACCACCTGGGAGCATGGCTGAAGCGATTTCCGCCCCTTTAAAGGAATTCTTCTCAAGGCCGGCAGCCATTTCCATGTTAGTGCTTATTGTACTTTACAAGCTTGGGGATGCCTTTGCCGGTACCTTGACTACTGCCTTTCTCATCCGCGGAGTTGGTTTTAGCCCTACTGACGTAGGGACAATAAACAAGGGGTTTGGTCTTATCGCCACTATTAGTGGTGCCTTATTAGGGGGAGGGCTCATGGCAAAGATCGGGCTCTTTGGTGCGCTTATGTTTTTCGGGGTATTACAAGCAGTATCCAATCTTTCTTTCATGGTGCTTGCCTGGATCGGCAAGAGCTACTGTGCAATGATTGCCGCAGTTGGTTTTGAAAATCTATCCGGGGGCATGGGTACAGCGGCCTTTGTGGCCTTTCTTATGGCACTCTGTAACCATCGTTTTACTGCAACCCAGTATGCACTGTTATCAGCCCTTGCCTCATTGGGCAGGGTCTTTGTGGGACCACCATCAGGATTTGTGGTCAAATGGGTGGGATGGCCACAATTTTTTTTCATCACAACTTTGGTGGCCCTCCCCGGACTGATACTTCTGTGGTGGATGAAGCAGCACGTGTCAGGTCTTGAAAAGGGTTCATGAGTTGCCTCTATGACCATTGAAATAGTGGGTACCGAATCCCTGGGGGTTCGTGGCCTTTGCTGTCTGGTAAAGATCAAGGAACGCCGGATCGTCGTTGATCCGGGCGTTGCCCTGGGATATATGCGCAACGGCTTGCTTCCCCACCCATGCCAGGTAGCGGTAGGTCAAAAAGTCCGGCAAGACATAATAAAGGCATTAGAGACTGCCACTGATGTAGTGTTCAGCCATTTCCATGGCGACCACATACCTCTACTCCATGCGAATCCTTTTCAGCTTTCATTTCGACAACTTCCAACACACTTTCAGGACCTGCGCTGCTGGAGCAAATCCGACAAGGATCTGTCGCCCAAAATCCAACTACGCGCATTTGAATTGGCCGAGCTGCTCGGTCCTAATATGAAGGTCGCAGAAGGTTGTTCTGATGGTCCTCTGAGGTTTTCCGAGGCGGTCCCTCATGGTTTACCAGAGGGCAGGTTTGGTGGTGTCATGATGACACGGATCGACATGGGAGACAGTGTGTTTGTGCATGCTTCCGACATCCAACTCCTGGATGATGCAACAGTAGAAAAGATTCTCAAGTGGCAGCCTGATATCGTATTTGCCTCCGGCCCACCTCTCTATCTCAGATCTCTTGATGCAACGTTACGGAAACAGGCCTGGGAGAACGGCCTGCGTTTGGCGCGGAATGTGGATACACTGATCCTTGACCATCACTTGTTGCGCTGCGAAGAGGGTGCTGTCTGGTTGGATAATCTGAGAAAGACCTCTGGGGGAAGAGTCTGTTGCGGAGCAGATTTTATGGGCCAACCGCGGCTTTTGCTTGAGGCCCGACGATCATATTTATATCAAAAAATGCCGGTACCAAAAAACTGGCACCAGAATTACTTCCAGGGAAAGGCCGGTATTGAAAAATATGTGGGAGTTCACAGGGTACATTAAAAGATGAACGTCGAACATCGAACATCGAACGTCCAATATCGAATGAAAAACGAATATCCAATACCGAACATTCAACGGCTATTTCTGTTTCTTTTCAGCCGTTTTGATACTCGCTATGTTAGCCATTTAGGCTGAAGGCTAAAGTATACTGATATCCCGCCTCCTGCAATAATTAGCACCTTTTCTCCCAGGTCATAAGTCTGTTTCTTCATCTTTTCCCATTCAACATTCGATGTTGGACGTTCGATGTTCGATGTTCATT
>JAGGRV010000115.1 GCA_021159445.1 Deltaproteobacteria bacterium
AGCGGTCTTTCGAGCGGTTTTGACTGGCGGTCTATGATAGATAAATTGATTGCCATTGACCACCGTCGTGTAGATATCGTTGAAAGCCAAAAGGGCGAATATGAATCAAAGCTGTCGGAATGGCAGTCATTTAATACGACTCTTCTCAGCCTGAAAACATCAGCAGTGGGACTTTCGGATCCTGATGATTTCTATCTTTACACCTCTAACATGAGCACGGATAGCGCTACAGTTGACGCGGATGACCTACTTTCGGTGTCCACTGGCACAACCGCCGCCCCGGGAACTTACACGATCAAGGTGACGAATCTGGCACAGGCGCAAAAGCTCTCTTCAAATCCTTTTACCAGCCAGGCAACAGAGCTTGGAAGCTCCTATGCCGGCGATATCATTATCAACGGCAAGGTGGTCACCATTAATTCCACCGATACCCTGACCAACGTGGCCAACAGCATCAATAACGCAAACACGGGAACAGACCCGAGCGGGGTGACGGCCAGCATCGTCAATTACGGCGCCAATGACTATCGACTTCTATTAACAAGCGATGAAACAGGCGAAGACGGCATAAGCCTGGTGAATGGAGCATCAACTAATTTAGTACAGAAATTTGGCTGGAAAGATAATGGTACGGCTGTAATCAAAAATTCAATAACAAACGGGGCACAGAGTGACCGATTTACGACCCATAATGTCGCCATCAAGTCACTTTTAGGACTTTCCTCCGGCGAAACGTCGACGGGTACGTTAACCATAGACGGCACCGCCGTTACGATCAATCTTTCCACCATGTCGCTGACCGATATCAAAGATGCGATAAACAATGCTATGGCCGCTGTACCCAGAACTGACATTGTCGCATCTGTTATTTCAGAAACCGTGGACGGAACCACCTATGACCGCCTCCAGGTTGAGGGAACACAGACATTTGTGGATGAAAAAAATATTCTGAACACACTCGGTATCCTTGACCACGCCAGCGCAGAAGTCACTGGCAAGGTTTCCGGAAACTCCATGACTACCGATGGTGCCTATATCTCATCTGATACGCTCCTCGTTGATATTGACGGCTATATCTCCTGGACCAGTGGCGACAAGATTGCCATGACAGGAACGGACACTTCAAATACAGCAGTTAACTATGATTTTAATATATCAGCTTCAACCACTGTCGGCGATTTCCTTGAGGAGATCGAAACGCAATATGGTGATGTAATCGCCTATGTCACCTCTGACGGCAAGATACGTGTCGATGACATTGCGGGCAGCGGGTATTTAGATGTTACCGTTACGGACAGCATCACCAATGGAGAACTTGAGTTTGTCAACGATGATGCTGCGTTTGGAGCCGCTTCCAACAGGAAGAGAGAGATTATTGCAGGCGAAGATGCCGCAGTCGAGATAGACGGAGTGGAGGTGACTGATTCCACCAATATCATAGACGATATCATAACCGGTGTTACCCTGAATCTTGTCAAAGAGGACGATTCTGCAACTGTTACGCTCAATGTCGAACATGATATTAGCGCCATTAAGTCAAATATCCAGGACTTTGTGGATAAGTATAATATAGTCATGTCTTATATTAACACCCAGTTTTCTTATGATGAGGATGCAGAGGAAACAGGGGGCATCCTCTTTGGAGATGGCACACTTTCGTCGGTCAAATCTGATTTGACTTCGTTGCTGACCCAAAGTGTATGGGGCGTGGACAGCGATTTTTCCATTCTGGGCATGGTTGGGATCAATATGGACAATGATCTGCTGCTGAGTATTGATGACGACAAGCTCACCGGATATTTACAGACCAATTTCAATGATGTCGTGTCTCTATTTGCCGCCCGGGGAACCACATCGGACAGCAATCTCAGCTATATAAACCATTCAAGAGACACAAAGGCGGGCGAATATACCGTTCATATCAACAGGGCCGCCACCAGAGGCACAGAGACAGGAAACGTCAATCTTTCGAGCGGCGGCGCTGATGAAACTCTCACGATTACCAAGGGAGACAGCTCTGCCGAAATCACCATAACAAACGGTATGAACCTCGATGATATTATCAATGAAATCAATACGGAACTTGACACGGAATATACACAAACATTGGTGGGCGATGAACTGCTATACTCTGATGCCGCTCACAGTATCGCCATCACTTCCGAGACAAAATGGAACAGTATTTATGACAGCACGGGAACACAGTTAAGCTTCAGTAACAACGATGCCGTTTCTTTTTCCGGAACATCCCGCAATGGAAGCGAAATATCAGGGAGTTATACCATCAGCGCTGTTGATACAGATACGGTGCAGGGCCTGCTTTCGGCCATAGAAGATGCCTTCTCTAGCGATGTAACCGCAATAATTGACACCTCGGGAAGAATCGTTGTTACTGATGAATATGGAGGAACCAGCCAGCTTGCCATTGATTCTATAAGTCATTCCACAGAAGGCGAATTTTTCGGCACAGTTGATGCGACATCCGGCGCAGGGGACGGCAGCCGGGAAGGACGTTACGCCATGGCCATCACCGCCACTGACGACGGGAGCAATCACCTGGTCCTGGGGAGTGATGATTACGGCAGCACAAGTTTCACCATTTCCCAGGATACATCCGATGATAACTATGACCATATCATCTATGCCGAAACAAGCAATACTACAGAATTAACCAGCGGCAAGGTCTATATAACAAGTTCGACGGCATGGGACGATGTATACGGGGCAAACGTGGCAAACAGTGACACCATAACCATATCCGGAAAAGCGAGAGACGGATCGACAGATATCAGCGGCACATATACCATCACTAATATCACATCCGACACAATAAATGGATTATTGACCGCGATTAAAACAGCCTACTCGGCACAGGGCACCACAGTTGATGCCTTTATCCGTGACGGTGTTGTTTATGTTGAAGATACGACTACGGGGAGTTCTTCTATTTCACTGACCCTCACGTGTAATAATCAGGGCGGTGGCAGTCTGGTCCTTGGAACATTCGATCAAACCACAGAACGAGACCTGGATATTGGCCTGATCAACGGTACTGTAACTGGCCAGGATGTGGCCGGAACGATAGGCGGAGAGACTGCCGCTGGTTCAGGACAGGCCCTGACAGGTGACGACGGTAATGTAAACACCGATGGATTATATATAAAATATACCGGATCAACAGATAATACAGATGCCGGCAGCGTTACTCTGACTCTCGGCGTAGCAGAACAATTTGACCGTAAACTCTTCGGCATTACAGATTCCATCGACGGTTACGTGAGCTTCAAACAGGATTCTCTTCAGAATAGCATCGACAGTTTCGAAACACAGATTGAGCAGATGGAGGCGTTTCTTGACCGCAAGACGGAGACGTTGATCAACCGTTTTGTGGCCATGGAACTGGCGTTGAGTAAAATCCAAAGTCAGAGCGACTGGCTTACCGGCCAGATCAATGCTTCCTTCAGCGGATGGAACTGGTAGGAGATTGGAGGACAGAGGACAGAGGTCACCCCGGTGAAATGCGCTCCGCCCCGGTTGAATCCCCTTTGGGGTTCCGCCTTAGGCGGAAATTCAACAGGGCAAGCTGTGACTGCGTCAATTTCACAGGGCAGGGAAGTCAGAGGTATCAAAAGCCGAAGGCTGAAAGCTCACAACTCACAAATGACCAATGAAGTAAAAGGAGGATATGCTCTCATGTATGGAAATGGAATTGATGCCTACAGGCAGATAAATGTGACAACGGCGGACCCCGTAAGGTTGGTATTGATGTGTTACGAGAGAGCGATCGGCAGCTTGAAAACTGTAAAGGAAAAAATTAGTTCCAAAGAATATGAAGCGAAAGGAAAAGCGATTCAAAAAACGCAGGACATTCTAAATCTATTGATGCAATCACTTGACTTTGAACAAGGTGGCAAGATAGCAACGAGTCTGGATGCACTTTATAATTATATGTTACGCCGATTACTTGAGGCGGATCTGAAAAAGGATGAAAAAATCATAGAGGAAGCAATCTATTTCCTCGAAGAGCTCGAATCGGCATGGAAGGAAATCTTTTCCGCACCTAAAAATGATAATGTACCGGTCTCCTATCTTCAGAATAGGAAGGAAGAAAAAGGGCAACCCACCAGGGCAATTGGAGCTTATTGAAATGAAAACAGACAATCTCCATGATCTCTTAGATCAGAAACTGGATGCCTTCAGAAATTTTCTTTCCGCAACGATAACACTGAAAGAATTGACTGATTCTGAAGATAATATGGAAAAAATTGAATTGCTTGTAGATAAACGCCGGAATTGTATTAGCAGGATTGATAAAATTGACAATCGGATAAACAGGATAAGAAAAGAAATAATGATTTTACCATCTGAAACAAAAAAAGAAATCACAAAAATCGTCACAATGATTGATGATACTGCCGTAAAAGCAGTACACATAAATAAGGAATTTGAAACAATGCTCCGGGTTCATTATAATGATATAAAAAACCAGATGTTAAAGATCCGCCATAGCCGGGACGGAGTGAAGGGATATGTACTCAGAACCTTTGAAAAAAATCAGCCCAGGTTTCTGGATGTTATGTCATAAAAATACCGATAACGAAACAGGAAAGGTTATACGGGAAATCCCCCCGGAAGAACTCTCAGCCAACCCCTTTAGGGCCTCTGCCCTCTTATCTCTGAAGTCATTCGCATCACCCTTGCCCGTTTTAATAGCTGCGATTTCCTTGTTCAAATCAGCTATATCTGACATATAGCCGTTAGCCTGATGAAGAAAATTTGCGGGACGTCATTGACTAGACTGAATAAGTGTAATAACGGTATGTGATAGAAGCAAGCATCTCATTGATTACCCTCTGATTCTCTTCCCATCTTTTTTGCTGGTCATCACACTTTTTTCCCTGGGCTTCCCGATCCCTTTTTAATTCATCCAGTATCCGCTCAATCCGGTCTTCGGTGTCAGTCTTGTCGGCATACTGCTTCTTTGTTATTTTAAGGACATACTTGCGTATGCCAGGATCACGTTCCATAGTAACCGTTCACACTCCCTGGCAGCCGATAGGCTTTTGCAGGGTTTCAACCGCGG
>JAGGRV010000152.1 GCA_021159445.1 Deltaproteobacteria bacterium
TTTCGCTATTACAAACTTTTACCCTAACGTAATGCCCTAATTTTTTACAGCTAATCGCTAATGGCTAACAGCTAATCGCTCAACTTCCTATTGAGCATTCTCTCCGGCCGAATAGTGCAGTCCCTATACGCACCACAGTGGCCCCTTCTTCTATTGCTATTTCAAAATCCTGAGACATTCCCATAGACAATTCCTTGAGCCCCGGACTATGCCCCAACCCGGCATTCATCTTATCCCTCAAGTCACGAAGTGCCCTAAACCACCGCCTTAATGACTCTGGTTCCGGCTCCCATGGAGGCATGGTCATCAGACCGCAAATATCAATATCGGACAGTTCCGCAGCCTGTGTGAGAAAAATTGGAAGCTCTTCCGGAGAAAGGCCCGATTTCCTGGGATCTCGTGCCACGTTTACCTGAATGTACACAGACAATCTCTTTCCTGCTGCCTTTGCGTGGCGATCAAGGACACGGGCCAGCTTCAGATTATCCACAGTTTCTATACAATTAAACAACTGCACTGCCAGCTTGGCCTTATTTCTCTGTAAGTGCCCTATAAAGTGCCAGGTGGTCTCATGATAAAGGTCCCCCAGGGACTCAAGCTTTTGTACCGCCTCCTGCACATAATTCTCCCCGAAAAGCCTTTGGCCTGAGGATATGGCCTCACGTATTCTCTCCATAGGCACTGTCTTGGTAACAGCGAGCAGGCGTATATCTTCCGGACGCCTGCCGCTCTTTTGTGCGGCCTCTGCTATCCGGGACTTCAGTTCTTGTAAATTTTGAGGGATCATATACTCAATTAAATTTCCGTTATTCTGTCATACTATGCGGTCTCTTAACTTTAAGACCTCCAGCTCCATAAGATACTTGATTACCTTATCTACGGGAAGTCCGACTACGTTTGAATATGAACCTTCGATCCGCTCCACCATGAATGCCCCGATACCCTGGACAGCATAACTTCCAGCCTTATCCAGGGGTTCTCCGGTTGCCACATAGGCCCTTAAGACACCGGGGTCCTGTTCAGCCAGCCATACAAAACTGCTGGCTGAAAACTCAACCGTGATCTGCTTTTCCGGCCACACTATACAACATGATGTTATTACTTTATGGGATCGTCCAACCAGCCGACTCAACATATCCAAGGCATGGTTTTCGTCTCTGGGCTTCCCAAGTATTTCCCCATCCAGTACAACAATGGTATCTGCACCCAGGCTCACGGCATGTAGATATCTTTGTGCAACATCCAGGGCCTTTAGCCTGGAATTCAATTTTGCATATTCCAGTGGAGACTCTCCGGGTCTTGGGGCTGTTTCTTGAGACTCACTGGGCCGGACCAAGAAATCCAGACCCAGCCCGGACAAAAGTTTCTGTCTTCTGGGTGAACTGGACGCAAGAACTAGGGCGCAGGTAGTCTGAAAAGGTCCCTGGCATTGGCGCTTGTACATCGCGCGACCTCCTCTAAAGGCACCTCTTTGATCCTGGCGATCTCCTCTGCGACATGGACGACCCGGGCCGGCTCATTCGGCTTGCCGCGGTATGGGACCGGACTCAAAAACGGAGAGTCGGTCTCGATGAGCAGGCGCTCCAATGGTACATAGCGCACGACCTCTTTGACAACTTTTGCCTTGGGAAAAGTGACAACACCGGTTACGGATATGAAAAAACCCAAATCCAGGACCTGCTTTGCCACTTTTACATCACCGGAGAAGCAATGCATTACGCCCCTTAAGGTCCCAGCGGTCTCTTCTCTCAATATTTCAACCGTCTCTACATGTGCATCCCTGTTATGAATTATAATAGGCAGATCAACTTGTCCGGCCATTTGGATCTGTTGGCGAAAGACCTTGCGCTGGATGTCCCTGGGCGAATACTCCTTGACAAAATCAAGCCCTATTTCACCCCATGCAACCACATTCGGAATAACGGCAAGCTCCAGAAGCTCCTTATATACCTCATCTGAAGCCCCTTTTGCATCGTGAGGATGAATGCCTACCGCAGCATAAACCTGAGGAAATCGCTCTGCCAGCTCAAGACTTTTTTTTGAGCTCGCCAAATCTATCCCTATAGTAATGATCTGACAAACCCCGGCCTTCTCCGCCCTGCTGATTGCCCCAGGCTGATCCTCGGACAGGGGTGGGATATCAAGATGAGCGTGTGTATCTATGAAGTCCAAACCGGGAAAAATATTCATGGCAGTCTCTGACTTAAGCACTCACATCAGGAAGGGTAATGCTTACGTTTGTACCCCCAAGCTTGTTTCTGATCAGACACATAAACCCGCCATGTAACTCAATTACCCGTTTTGCCAAGCTCAGACCCAGGCCCAGCCCGTAGGTCTTGGTAGTAAAGAAAGGCTCATCTGCCTTGTTCAGATGCCCCTTGGCCATTCCAAGTCCTGTATCTATTATCTGAATCTCAACATTTCCTTCAGATATGGACACTGAAACTGTCAGCATTCCGCCGTCCGGCATGGCCTCCACAGCATTCTTAAATGTACTTAAAAAGGCCTGCTGGATGTATATGCGGTCAAGAAAAAGCACCGGCTCAAGATCAGGAAAATCAACATTCAATGTTATGTTGTGTCTATCCAATTCTGACTGTAAAAGGGCCAGAGAGGCCTTTAGCAGATCGCAAACCCTAACCAGTTCCGGATTCAACTCAGGGACATTAGCAAAATCGAAAATCACAGTCAGGGTCTTTTCCACACGTTCACTTTCTCTGACCATGGTCTCGGCATAATCAGTTAATTCAGAATCCTTGAGTTTTCTCTTAAGGATTTTGGCCATGCCCCCTATTGTTGCAAGGGGATTTCGTATCTCATGAAGCAATTGGTCAGCCATCCTCCCCAGGGCAGCATACCTTTCCGCCTCAACCAGTTGGTCTTTGTTCCGCTCAACCTCCTCATTCAAGGTCCTCAGCGCCCGGACCCTCTCCTCCAACATTTCACACATACGTGTTTTGCCTACTGCTATGGAAGCAAAACCTGCAAAGAGCTGGAGGGCATCAACATCTCCCTGATCTATGGGTCGTCCGGTAACAAAATTGTCAGCAAGTATTACGCCATAGGCTTCTTCTTGAGCAAAAAGTGGGGCAACGGCAAACTCACCCACATCCAGAATCTCCTCAAGATCCTCCGGAGCAACAGAACCGTTTTCGCTCTTGCCTCCAACCCAGAAGGCACTTCTCTCATTCACTGCCCTTATCAATATGTGGTCTTTTTCTGAAAGCGGAACTTTAATCTGTACTACAAGTTGATTGAGTGGATGGGCCTTATCATAAAATGCCTCTTTAACATCATCCAGGATTTCAAAAAGGGAAAGCTGCTTTTTAGATATATCAGCCCATATCCGCCCGGCATCTTCAGGACTTGCCGGGCCAATTGCCAACTTGCCTTCCACGTACTTTTTTTCAGTATCCAGTTGAAATAGAAATGCCCTGTTAAAACCCAGACCTTCTCCAATAGTTACTCCAACCAGAACGGCCTGGAGGATTTCATCTAGGTCATGTGCCATCAAAAAGGCAGAATTAAGCTTTACTGCCAGATCCAACAAAGGCCCAAATCGGCCACAACTCCGGGGTAAACTCATGTCGCAAGAGACATAATCACGGTCTCTTTCGTAAGATGCTGCCATAAATTCGCTCATTACCTAACTCTGTACGTTCTTGAAAACTTTTGTTTACTACCTAACCCGGACAGGCCGGAACCAAAGTTGTTTTATTTCGTGTTTTTAATCTTTCGTGTTTTCGTGATTGTGTTTCAAAATTTTCTGCTCCGCCTGCCTATGCGCTCGAATAAAATCTTGAATCTTGCAAGAGGCTCTTTATATATTTATCGGAAATCCAGCGCCTCAACTCCAAAATACTTTTAGAAAAATTTCTTTATATCCAATATTGCCGGCATTGGCTGTCCTGCAAAAAGGCTTGACACGAAACCACACTTTCGTATAGTAACATAAAATGGTAAAAGGTAACGATTATCTTGCATTATTATTCAGAGTAAATTTTTACTTGAAACAACTTAATTAAACAAGGGGGGAATTATGCGCAAGAAAATTACATCAGTGGCTTTGGCTATTATTTTCTCACTGAGCATGGCAGGCGTCAGCCTGGCAGCAAAATGCAAAGGCAAAGTCAAATCGATCGGGGATAAGGAGATAGTCATTACGGTCGACGGCAAATGCAAACTTAAGGACGGCGAAAAGGTAACCATCAAATCAAAGAAAAAGGCTGTCGAAGGCTGCTAACATACTCGAAACCTAAAAAAGAAAAAACAGGGGAGCACAAGCTCCCCTATTTTTTTGACTCCTGATAGAAAATCATAGAACAGAGCCACCACGCTCATCAAGCCCTTTCTGCCCAAGCTCCTTTAATTTTTTTATAGTTGCCGCATAGTCGCGAGAACCAAAAACCGCCGATCCGGCCACACAGATATCAGCGCCTGCTGACACCACAGCCTCTATAGTCTGCGAATTCACGCCCCCATCCACTTCAATAGGCACATAGTGATCCAAACTCGCCAGAAGTTTTCGCAGATGTCTGATCTTATCAAGGGACGAGGGAATAAAATGCTGACCACCAAAGCCTGGATTCACACTCATCACAAGTACCAGATCCAGGTCTGCCAGAATATATTCAAGAGTCGATGGCGATGTCGCAGGATTCAGCACAGCCCCTGCCTTGACCCCAAGGGCCTTTATGGCATTGATGGTCCTGTGAATGTGTGAGCAGGCCTCAACATGCACAGTAAGCCAAGAAGCGCCGGCCTGGGCAAAGGCTTCTATGTAGCGATCAGGAAATTCGATCATAAGATGCACGTCAAGAGGCAACTTCGTTACCGAACGTAAGGCCTTCACTACCATAGGTCCTATGGTAATATTGGGGACAAAATGACCGTCCATGACGTCCACATGAATCACGTCTGCTCCAGCCATTTCTACTGACCGGACTTCTTCAGCCAATCGGCCAAAATCTGCTGACAATATCGAGGGCGCAATCTGTATCTTCATATTATGCATTATAAAAAAATCTCCTGTATATGCCAAGGCATGCCTTTGAGCAATCCCTGAATTTACCTGACC
>JAGGRV010000108.1 GCA_021159445.1 Deltaproteobacteria bacterium
CGCCTCGCATCTGCAGCACCCTGTAAACGCTTACAGTTCGGTGGGTTGCGGTAAAATGGCTAAAAACGCTGCCTATGGCTTGAAACCATAGACCTCAAAAATGGTTCTGAGGTTTCGGTATATAGTGTCTTTATTCAGGCCGAATGACTCAAGGGAATAATGGTGCCTGCTCTTGTATCGCCTGGCCTTCGAGGTCTCTTTTTCAAGGACCTCCTCGTATCCATGGCTTAATTCTATGCCAAGTGCCCGATAGATCCGGCATATTGTCCTGTGAGGATCAGAAACCAAATCTTCGTAACGTACTTCGATAAACTGATTTTCGGGGAGATTTTTTTTAAATTCATACAAATATGTATAATACCGGCAGATTAAATCAGCCAGTTCCTTGTTGGCCCGTGCATCCTTTCTGGCCTGAGGATCCAGCGCCTTCCATGCCGCATCAAACATGCTGACCAGAGACGGTATGGATTCGTAGGGGTGCCTGACTAAATGCACAATACGAATGTCCGGCAGCAGTTCGTAAATGGACTGTAGACGTCCGGCAATAAGAGCGACTTTCTGGAGAAGTATTTTGTCCGGTCCGGTGGCATACATATGTCGTTGCAGGCAGTCCCTGTAGTATGACATTAGTTTTTCCCGCTCTTTGTGCGGCATAAAATCAACAAAGGTTGCCTCATCCAAGTCTTTTAAATACGGAAACAGGAGGCCCAACAAGGGACTGAGCATGGCATAAACGAAAAACATTTCATCGGACTCAGCCTTTTCAGGCCCGGTTTGATGAATGGTTTCCCACCCTTTAAATCCCTTCCTGCTGACTCCATTCAGTAATTTTGCTGCAGGACTGCCAAACATCCGGTCGATTTTACCTGCCGCTCCAAAAAACTTATAACAGATCACAGAAGGAAAAATCGTCTGATAGAGCTTCAGGTAAGAAAACTGCTGGTCCAATGCCATCAGACGATGGGTAAAGGTGGTTCCGCTACGGGGATTGCCAATGATGTAAATCGGTATTTGCAAGGATTGTTTTCGAAAACCGGGAAAAAATATGTGGTCAAGAAGGCGTATTAACCACACAAATGTGCGCAGAACCAGAAATGGAATAAGAAACACGAACGTAAGACACGCGTGCCGCAGTGAAAAGTGTTGTCTTGAGAATGACAGGCGTAATATCCTAAACAGAGTGGGGTAATGAAAATACATATTAGTAAATTGTAAAATCCATGGAAAGTGCCCAAAGGCAAAGGCAGGTGAGATAGAGTCGTCTATTTGTATTCAAATTTTGTTGAATATGGCCAAAGGCTGTAAAATTGTCAAGGATTGATGGTGGAAAATCTCCACACAACGGTTATAAAAAAGATAAACTCTTTTGTATTTTCAGCAAATGGATCAAAATTCTAAAAGATGTCCAAAAGTCGTTTAATCACCCTGTTTTTTTCTTTCATAGGCCTTACCCTTTTCACATGGTTATTCGTCCGCGAAGACATCACAGATATTCTCGCCGTCCTATCAACTGTCAGATGGAAGCTCTTCTGGATAGCCGGTTACCGTATCATACCCATCACAATAGATGCATTCGGCTGGTTGAAGCTTTTTGAAAAGGAGATGACTCCGCGATTCTCAAATTTCGTTTCAGCCAGGTGGATCAGCGAGGCCTTCAATACACTGCTGCCAGTGGCACAAATAGGCGGGCATTTCCTGCGTGCCAAGCTAATAGGCAAAAACAGCGTGGACAGAGCCAAGGCAGGTGCTACTGTGGTCGTGGATTTTACAATCGGACTTGCCACCCAACTCCTGTTTACCGTAACCGGTCTGATTCTTCTGATACAAGAATCACAGAAGGAAAACATTCATTCATGGATTGTTGTGGGGATTGTTGCAGGATTAGTGGCGGTTTCAGGTTTCATTTTAGTCCAGAGGGCGGGTCTCTTCGCCCTCGGTGCCAAGAGTGTTAATCTGTTCCTAAAAAGATGGGAAACAATGGATTTTATTGGAAGTGCTCGTAATCTGGATCAACAAATTTCAGACGCCTATAGTCGAAAAAACAAACTCGTTTCCTGCGGATTCTGGCGATTTGCAGGATGGATCGCAAAATCAGGTGAAATCTGGCTGTTTTTCTATTTCGTTGGCTCCCCTGTCACCATACAAGAGGCCCTGGTTCTGGAAAGTCTGAGCACGGCATTCCGGAGCGCCGCCTTTGCCATTCCGGGCGGCCTTGGTGTTCAAGACGGCGGAATCCTTTTTATCGGTGTTATGATAGGCCTCAGTCCTGAAGAAGCCTTTGCCCTAGCGCTTGTCAAACGTTTTCGTGAAATTGTCGTTGGAGTTCCTGGATTGATCTGGTGGTTTGTCGTTGAGGGACGTCAGGTAAGCCCTCAATCTACCGGCAAGTAATGTTGATATATGTTTAGATACTTGAGAAATTACAGATTTCGTCTGCCGGCATGGTGGATACGTGGGGTACTGAAACATTCATTTGTAGTGTTGGCAGTGGCAATATGTCTGACCTGTGTTCTGGCGTTTTTCATGGTAAGTCATTTCAAGATAAATACTGACCTCACAGAAATGATTTCCAATGAGTTGCGCTTCCGCAAGGTCGCAAAAACATTTCACAATGCCTTTTCTGCCTTACACAACACCATCGTGGTCGTGATAGAAGCCGATACCCCTGAACAGGCCAGGCAGGCACGGGACCTGCTGGCACTGAACCTGCGTAGCGACAGCAGCATTTTCAAATCCGTCTATATTCCAGGTGGAGGCCCTTTTTTCCATAAGAATGGACTGATGTATATGAGCCTGGAAAAACTCGAAGATCTGACAGACCGATTGTCCGAATCTCAGCCTTTTATTGCCCTGGTATCACAGGACTTTTCTCTGCCAGGTCTTTTTTCATCAATCGAAAAGGTGGTTGGCGAACATGATGAATATATCAAGGATAACCAACGCCTGATATTTTTATTTGACCGCTTAAGCAGCACCTTCGAGAGTGTACGGCAGGGAATGAATTACCGCATGTCCTGGCAGGAACTCATGCTTGACCAGGAAACAAACACCCCGTCCGGTTATCAATTCATTATTGCGCAGCCCTTTTTGGATTACCGTGTGGCACAACCTGCCAAAAAGGCAATCAAAAGAATTCGAAGTGTTGCCAATGAGCTTCACTTTAACGAAAAAAACGGCATAACAATCCATATAACCGGAAAACTTGCCATCAATTATGAGGATTTGCTCAGTGTTCGGAAGGATATTGGAATCGCGGGCCTGGTTTCCCTTATTTTAGTCGGCATTATCCTCTATATAGGACTCGGTTCGGCCCGCCTTGTATTTGCCAGTCTTTTTACTTTACTCACAGGCCTTGTCTGGACAGTAGGATTTGCCATCTTTTTTATCGGAAGTCTCAATTTGATGTCAATCACCTTTATAGTTCTCTATATAGGCCTCGGAATTGATTACAGCATTCAGATCTGTTTACGTTATAAAGAACTGCGATCTTCAGGATTGACAAATCCCGAGGCCATCTTGAAAGGGGTCGGGAGCGCGAGCAATGCCCTCATACTATGTTCAATATCTACAGCCATCGGATTTTACGCGTTTGTGCCTACGGCATATGTGGGCGCTTCAGAGTTGGGCCTCATTGCCGGAACCGGAATGTTCCTCAATCTGCTGGCAAATATCACCGTATTGCCCGCCCTGATGAATCTGATGCCCCCACAAAAAAGTAACTATCTGGCTCTTTCCGTGGGCAGGCATGTTTCGAAACTCCTTGACGGTTACGCCATGCCGATTGTCGTGGGAGCAATTGCTTCCGGAATAGCCGCTGCTGCGATCATGCCCAAAATCTCTTTTGACGCAAATCCACTTAACCTCTCGGATCCGGCAACAGATTCAGTTGCCACCGCACGCAGTCTTCTGAAGACTGACAAAAGCACTCTGTGGACAATATCAGTTACGGCATCTGACAGACAGGAGGCCCGAGATCTTGCGAAACGGCTCAGAAAGCTGAACGAAGTTGAAGCGGCGGTCACTCTTGATGATTTCATTCCGGAAAACCAGACTGAAAAACTGGACCTTATTAACGACATGGCACTCATTATGCCCCCTGCACCGAAGATGAAGCAAGGCGGTTCATACACCCCTCAACAAAACAAGAAGGCTCTCGAAGGTTTGTACCGTGTCCTGGCAGAGACGATTAACTCAGATGTAACAGACGACAAAAGCTACATTTCGGCAATCACTCGTCTTGCTGAAAATATTCAGGGCTTCAACAAGCTCCTGGCAGATACCGGGAGAGAAAAAGACCTGTTCGGGGCCCTTGAAACAGGCCTCTTGTCCAATCTTGAGATCCTTCTTGAGAATTTTAACGACTTAATGCAGGCAGAAACAATTAAACTTCCAGGCTTGCCTGAAGATTTAACCAGTCGCTACATCTCTAATGACGGCCTTTACCGGGTCCAGGTATTCCCACGAAATGACATAACCGATATCCATAATCTGGAAAAATTTGTGACGGCGGTACGGACAATAGCACCTGATGCCACAGATAAACCTGTCACCATCTTAGAATCCGGCAGGACAATCTCCTCTGCATTCAGAACCGCAGCCATACTCGCCTTTGTGTTAATTGCATTATTTTTGAGGATTGTATTTAAAAGGTGGATTGAGGTAATACTTGTTATGTTTCCTGTCTTACTGGGGCTGCTCTATACAATGGCCGCGGCGGTGTTGCTCAACATTCCTTTCAACTTCGCCAACATTATTGTTGTTCCACTCTTACTGGGAATCGGAGTGGATTTCAGCATTCATATCATCAACAGGACAAAAGACAATCTTGGATCAGACACCCATATCCTGGAGACCAGTACGTCCCGTGCCGTCTTATTTAGTGCTTTTACAACCATTATCAGCTTCGGAATACTATCTTTTATGCATCACGCCGGGACCGCCAGCATGGGCAAGCTGCTTACCATCTGCATCAGCTTTATGATCATATCTACCCTCCTGGTTCTCCCTGCTTTTTTGAAAATATATAACCCTTACAAACAACAGGACCTTT
>JAGGRV010000260.1 GCA_021159445.1 Deltaproteobacteria bacterium
ACTGCGACGATGATGGTAATAAGTGGTTTATTCTCTGCCATCTTGTAGTTTTGCCTCACTGCAATATGAAGTGCTCCATCTCATGGAGTGGAGTCTGCACGTTATGACTAAATTGACTTAGCCTTTCATCCTCATAATGCCCAGACAAAATAACCGGCCCAGTGTCAGAGGCAATCTCTCCTATTCGCGACACAAAATGGCCTCGATTTTTTGAGTTATCAGCAATCCTGCGTTTTTCGATGCCTCTTATAATCACATAATGCAACGTTCCCGGCACATCAAGCCTCGCCTGTCTTGGCATCTTTTCCTTCTCCAGATTTTAGCAACCGGACAAGCTATTTTGCCTTCAAGAAGGCAGATTCTTAAGCATATAAAGCTCGCATTTCCAAGTCGCAGTTCTGGAAATCTTTGGTCTCACGCAGACGCAAAGGAGAAAGATGGAATTTCCCCTTTTCCACATTAGTAAAAGCAGGCAGGGGAGAGCACTGTGGACTGTCGTAGCATTTTTGATTCGGTGTCGGTGAGACAAGCGCAGTCTGCTGCTTTATCCCATTTTATTCTGACTGTTTCAGCTAATTCTTCCTGAATGTTCTTTGCCTCTGAACGTGATACTCCAAATTGTTCCGACAGGCTTAAAGCATTGCTGAGTGTGCTTTCCCGACCTTTATCTCCAACTATCATTCCTTGACTTGCTGTTTGCCCGGTGCGTAGCATGGGGCATATGTCATAAGCCGGTGTCAGTTTATATTGATGTCCATCCCAGAAAAAAGCGTGGTTACGAGCGTGATCATCGGTATTGCCGACAAGAATATTGAAGACCATGCGTCGATAGAGCTGTTGTGCATCAGCAGGATAATGGGCTCCAAAACAACGGATAAAAGATGCCAATTCAGAATAAGAAGCCAGGGCAGCTTCGGACTCGTGCAATTGTAAAGCAGTCAGACCACTGATCAGAAAACGCCTTTGCCATTTATCATTGAAGCTTTCTCGATCAAACCGTTTCACAAGCAGCACATCTTTTCCCAGTATCTTAACCAGCTTTATTGCAGGCACCTCAATGCTGCATTGGCTTGCCAGACACATTGTTGCGTACTCGCTTTTCACCACAGGATAATAATCTGTTGTTGATGAAAATTTGGCTATCCATTTGGAATGCCCATCATTTAGCAACGCCTTGGGCCTGGCGCCTCCCACGCTGGAACCATGCAGCAAAGCATTGCCAAGGGATTGGGGAATGGCCTGCCCGGTTTCAAGTCGTTCTGAGGCAAGAAGCAGGTCTTCAAGAGTGGCTTGCTGCTCAGCTTGACTTGCAGGATAGTCTGTCGGCTCAAGCCTGACATCCAGCGCGCCTATTCTGTCACTTCCTGCCCACAACAGATAATCAAGCTCCGTAAGATTCCTCCCGCCTGACCTGTACATCAAAATCCTGCGTCCCCAGGCATCAGGAGCTGCATCTCTTATCACGCTGTGTGTTTCTCCGAGCATCGGAGTAAAAACACCTTCTTCAAGAGGCAGATCTCGAGGCTCAAGCGCTATGGCATTTCCCCTTTTAAGATAACTGCGACCATAAACAAAGCTATAGATGTCGTTATCACGCTGCAATTTGCCACAGACTACCGGTTCGCTTGCGCCTGGTAGCCATATCCAGAGGTATGCCTCAGAAATCATTATCTATTGTCTTCTTTTTATGTCGCACCCTGCTCGAAAGATTTTTTTTGAGTTTTATCAGCAAGTCACTCATCACGGTATCGCTTCTTCCTTCATCCATGACTTGCCATGTCAGGATCGGCAAAGCAAGAAGCCAGGATGCGGTAAGGTACCAGCCGATTGCTACTCCCGGCGCTCCTTTTTCCATGCGTACAACGGTCATCCTGCCAATCCCGATACGCTGAGCCAGCTCCTGCTGAGTCCATTGTTTTTCTTTCCTGGCACAAGCAATAAGTCCACCAATTTCACGGAGCGATTCCTGCACGCTTAACGGAAAATCTGCTGTATTTCTAGTTCTTGCCATATTTATCTATATATAAATCTTTAATTGACTTAATAATCTATATATATATCTTTTTGTTGTCAAGAAACCTTTGAAAAATGCCTTCTTTCCTGCAAAATTCAAAGGTCTCAAATCAACAATTTATTTTTATTATTAGACAGGATTTACTGGATTGTCAGGATTATTTTCTAAAAAATAAGACAGAAAAAATGGGTCTCACGCAAAGACGCCAAGACGCAAGGAGAAAGATAGTATTGCTCTCCTTACTCCTTACTGCATACTGTTTTTTATCTGCGTAAATCTGCGCAAAACCGCTGATTGCTTTGAGCTATTTGCTTTCAGCTTCCACGCTCAGCCAAGGGCTTCCCTGTATGATTCAGCATACTGCTTTGCTATCTTTTCGATGTCAAAATAGGCCACGGTCTTTTTTCTGGCCTTTATACAAAGCTCTTTATGGCGATTTCCATCGGATAAAACCCCGCCAATAGTTGGATGACACGTATGATCATAACGCTGCGCAGCCTTGATTTTTACAAAATAGTCAATGCCTGGTTTTGTTTTTAACCCGCGTAATTCAATAAACTTTTCAAGCAACCGCATGTCTAAAATATCACAATCAAGGGACTGATCAATTTCCTGGTCAAGACTGATATTTCGGCCTGTCTCCTCAGCTCGGCCGCACCTTGGGAATTTGCCTTTCTGTTCGTTGAACCAACCCTTACAAAGATACCATCCTCAGGGCCGAGTTTTTTCAAATAATAGGGCTTGTTAGCCCCTGACAAAACTCTGATGATAAAAATTACTTTATTTTCAAAAGCGGCTGTTTGGAAAAAGACGTTGGGGATGGGTAAAATTGAATCATATATAATGCTTGCCAGTTTCTCTTCCAGGTCAAAAGGCTCTTCTTTTATGCCTGTTACAGTACGGTCATCATTCACACCAACATAAACATTCCCTCCGGCACCATTTGCAAAGGCAACCACTGTTTTCAATAAATTCTATCTGTTTTTTGGAATCTCTTTTTTAAATTCAAGTGTTTTGCTTTCAGGTTGTTTGAGAATTTCCTGTATTTTCACCTCAACCTCTCAGTCTGTTTTCCGTGCCCCCCTATCTAAATAAAATGTGCTTCATACCTCCGTTTTGCCCATGCCTCTCTCAAATTTGCACATACCGATCTTGACGAGCGCCGTATTTGATCCATCAGCGCATACCGTTCTTCTTTAGGAAAATTCTTTGAAAGCCAAAAAATTTCCATCGCAAGCGCATAGGCTTTCTGATATACTCGCAAATCCTTAGCTGACTTTATTTGCATCCTATTAGCTCCATCTTTTCACTCCCGACCTCCGCCTTCTGACCTCTGTCTTTTCCCGTCCTCTGTCCTCCGTCCTCCGCCTTCCGACCTCCGTCTTTCCGCCTTCTGACCTCCGACCCATGCCTCATGACACCTGTCTCATCAATGCCCCTTTTAATATCTTAAAATTTTCAACAGAATAATATTCCCGTTGTTCTTTTTCTAATAATGAGCCAAGCTTAACGGTATAATCTCTCCGTGGAAAAGCATTGATAAGCCCGAGAACCTCTCTTAGCGTATCAACAGATGCCTCCAGCGAAACGCCTCTTTTAAACAGAAATTCCATGTCAAAGACATCCCTGATTTCCTGACGATCCAGAAATGCCTCAAGTTTTGACTCCATCATATCACTCAGGGATACAGCCTTTAAAAAAACCTGCGTATTTGCATACTTGCTGTAAGCTATTACCTGTTCCGTATGGATATTTTTAACTTCCCTGCGGATTTCCAGTTTCAGGCTCCGGGGATAGGCAGGCGATTTCAGTTCAAAAAGGATTGTATAAAATTTCTTTGCGCTGTCCTTTATATCATAATGCTTTGCAAGATAAGCCTTCATATTCTCAAAAAATTCCAGCTCCAGATCCTTGATAACCCAAAAATCCAGATCAACGGAAAATCGTTCGAGTCCATGGCACAGGCGCAACATCGTGCCGCCCCCAAAGACAATCTGCATGAGAAATTTACCGCTGTTGAGCCTGTCCAGAACTTCCAGCTCAAACCGTTCCTGCATGA
Source organism: Deltaproteobacteria bacterium (assembly GCA_021159445.1). GTDB lineage: Bacteria > Desulfobacterota > Dissulfuribacteria > Dissulfuribacterales > UBA3076 > UBA3076. The sequence continues at coordinate 4,074 of JAGGRV010000260.1, forward strand.
TTAAATCCTGCATAGTCCCCTGATAGCCTTCTGCGTTTTTTTAGGGAAAATAATCATGATATCAGCAACTAACCTCTTATCCAGCGTCTCTAGATCACAGGCATGCCAATCCATGGAATATTTCCCGAACGCGCAAAGGTGCGCTGTATCAACAAACGCCTTTTCTTTCGTGGCAATAAAAAGATCTTCGTGCTTTACAAATCCAAAGTAATACTTTTTTTTCAACTTGTAGTAATTGAACGTAATGCCCTCTACCTCGAATCTGATTGACCGTTTAACAGAAATACTATCATACCAGTCTCTCTGCACCTGGGTAGTAATCCCGTAAAATGAAAGCGCTGTCACACAAGAAATATACGACGGAACCTGCAAATAATTGGCTATTTTGAAGTAATCCTCACGATTATAACGTGGCCAGTTTCCGGCCAACACATAGAAATTTTTCTTTAATCTTAAAAAGGTCTCATTTTTTACATAACGGCTGCATAATACCTGAGCGGATTCATTTTTAATACAAGCAGCTTTCGCCAGGTCATCCACGGAAAAAAATAACTTATTCGATAAATAATTCAGTGTCTTTGTTTTCATAGTGCAAGCATATATCCTTAACAATTGTGTTAAGAATATATACTCAGATAATATCTGTCAACTAAAAACGCTCCCCTGTTTTCGGTCTCTACTCGTCAATAGGCTCTCTCCACATCCAGTTCTCTTCCCAACTTGCTCCCCCCTTCTTGTCTTTTCACCTTTTGTCCTCCGACTTCTGACCTCTGTCTTTCCGTCCTCTGACTTCTGTCTCCTGCCCTATCCTCGTCCACCTGCGCAAATCTGCGGCCAAAATAATTCTTCGCTCTGCTTAGTCCTTACTTCATACTGTTTTTTTATCTGCGTAAATCTGCGAATCGCTTTGAGCTTTCACCTTTGAGCTTTCAACCCAACACTTCCCCATACAACTCAGCATA
>JAGGRV010000106.1 GCA_021159445.1 Deltaproteobacteria bacterium
AGCAAAACATCCTGTAATCATTAAACTAATAGCTAACCGCTAAAGGCTAATCGCTTAATTTAATTGAACTTGATTCGAATTTGCCAGGGTATACTCCTTCTCTAACATATGAGCTAATTCCTTCAGGCGTTTTTCCAGAATTCGCAGTCCGGATTTTGCCTCTTCGCAGTCCGGATTTATTTTAAGGGCCTCAACAAAGGCCATACGAGCTTCTACGTACCAACTGCCTTCCAGGTAATTTTCCCCTGCCATGCAGTAGGCCTCGTCAAGGCCTGAAGGGAACATGGCACCGAGCGTCTGATTCAGTCCACCGCTTTTCTGCCAGAGTTTATTTATGTCTGACTTATGTTCGAGCATAAATCGTACGAGCAAAGAGTTGTCTCGCTCAGCCAGGAGCAGTGATTTTAGATGTTCAGCAGCAGACACGAAAAGGTTTTCGAGTCTATTTATTCCCCGCTGTATGTCTTCCAGCGTCTCTTCAAAGAAATGTTGGCAGTTTTCCTGCCAATCATAAGCGGTGGTGGTAGTCGAGGCAACCTGATAGGCAGGATGATAACGATCTACCATGTAGACATTTTCCTTCAGCTTCATGGCCTCATGGAATATGGCCCCAACCATCCAGTCAAAAAAAAATGGTTCCGGTTGCTTGTCCGGATCGATATTTTTCCAGAGGCGGTGGCAGTTATTCTTTAATACCCATAGTGTCCCCCGGTCTGTTTGTGTCCCTACCCAGTTGTCCAGACCTTCATAGGTGATGCCTGCGTCCCTGTATTTTTTTTCAATTTCCAGAAAAAAAGAGTATGAATGGATGAAGTCTCTCAATACGTTTTTTATAAAGAGGTCTTTCCGTTCCTCCAGCCAAGACTGTTTATCTGTGTTTTCCATTGTTAACCTGCCAAAACTATGAGTCCCACACCCAGAACCATTAGACTTGCTCCGGCTAAGCGTTGGGTGATCTCTTTTTCTTTGAAGATAAGTTTTCCGTAAATGACGCTGAAAATCAGACTGGTCCTTTTTACTGCAATCATATAGGCCGCTGTGATCAGATTAATTGCCCACATGTGACTGAGTACCATAATTGTCTGGGCAAGACCAACTGCCCACCAGGCGCTCCATGGATTTCGGTCGGTTTTTTTAAAGGGCCATAGGGTTGATTGCTTATTCTGTGAACCAAATCCATTGGTTATCCAGCGGAGCGCTCCGAGGCTCAACGGAGTGACTATTCCCAGTAACACAAAATAAAAACAGGCAAAGAATATCGGATCAGAGTGTTGAATTGCTTTTTTCCCAAGTACGGAAGTAAGGCCGTATATCCCGGCGACTGCCAGCATAAGCCTCGATCCTTGCTCTTTGGCAATGGCCCTTAATGGCTCAAGAAACCCTTTTCTGCTGCTTTTGATATGTAGGACATAGGCCCCGGTTACAGTGCACAGTATGCCCAGAAGTCCCGCCATGGTCACCTTTTCATCCAGAACCAGCCAGCCGGTCAGTATAATGAATACGGGAGTGAAGGCGAGGAAGGGTATGCTGAGCGACAGAGGAGAGACCTTGAGTGCCTGCATATATAGTAGCAAGGCAAGGATCTCAAAAGGGACCAGAAAGCCTACGGTCTGCCAAAAAATTAGATCGGTTTCCGGCCAGGATATGGCAAGGAGCAGGGGTAGCAAAAATGGCATTGGGGCAGTGGATCTTACTATAGCCATATTGCCTGGAGACAAATGGCTAAACCGGGCCTTCAGGATAGTATCCCCTGTGGCAGTGGCCAAAGCAGTCAATAGGGCTGCGGGAAACCAGTTCACCCGCTATTTTCCATATTCTCTATACCCCTTTTTGGCGTCCGGCCATGGAGCGAAGCCTGCGTATACGTTCCTGGATGGGAGGGTGAGTGCTGAACAGTTTTGCAACTGACGCGGCTGTGAGGGGGTTCACTATGTACATTTGCGCAGTTGCAGGGTTTACCTTCATGGGCACACGGTGATTCCATTCATCCAATTTTTTAAGAGCGCTGGCCAGGGCCATTGGATGATTACATATTTTGGCCCCTGTGGCATCAGCCTGGTACTCCCTGCTTCTGGATATGGCCATCTGAATAAGGGCGGCAGCTATGGGCGCTATGATCATCATGATCAGTCCTCCTATCAGACCGCTTGCACCTTCGTCGTCATCAGAGCCGCCAAAACCCCCGAACAACATGGCCCACTGGGCCATAGTGGCAATGTAGCTTATGGCGCCTGCTATAACAGCAGCTATGGAGCTTATCAGTATATCCCTGTTGCGGATATGTGCGAATTCGTGTGCAAGGACCCCTTCCAGCTCCTCGCGGTTGAGTATCCGCAGGATACCCTCTGTGACCGCAACCGCAGCGTGGTCCGGGTTCCGCCCGGTGGCAAAGGCATTAGGAGTCTGCTGGGCTATGAGATAAACCTTTGGTTTAGGCATCCCGGCCTTCTGCGCAAGTCCTGCTACTATGGAATGGAGCTGCGGGGTCTCTGCTTCAGAGACCTCCCTGGCCCCGCTCATCTTCAGGGCAAGCTTGTCGCTGTACCAGTAAGCAAAAAAGTTCATCGCGCCGGCCATCACCAAGGCCACTGTCATGCCTGTGCGGCCACCCAGTGCCCCTCCGACGAACAGAAAGAGAGCCGTGAGGGCTGCTAAAAACATGAATGTTTTAAACATGTTGTACATAATGTTAGATAATCCTCCAGGGAATATGTTTATTCCCCAATATGATCATTTTCCCATCTCAAGGCAAGGGGCAGGCATTTTGCGGGCGGCGTCTAATCTTTGCCCTGCATGATGTTGGTGGCCTTTTCCACATCCAGCTTGCTGCCCATAAAGACCGGCACCCTCTCGTGGAGGGCTGAGGGCTTTATATCCAAAATATTCTGTTCACCATCTGTGGCAGCCCCGCCTGCCTGTTCCAAAATATAGGCCATAGGAGCAACTTCGCACAAAAGGCGCAGCTTGCCCCTTGGCTTTGCAGGATCTTTCTTGTCGGCCGGGTACATGAATATGCCGCCATATAGGAGGTTTCTGTGGAAGTCAGCCACAAAAGAACCAATATACCTGGCAGCGTAGGGCTTTCCCCTTTCATTTTCCTGGCTCTTGAAATAGTCTACTACCCTTTTTGTTTTCTCATCCCAGTAACTTGTATATGCCTCGTTGACAGAATAGACCTTTCCCCTTTCAGGGATCGTGATATTCTGGTGAGAGAGCAGAAATTCGCCTACTGACGGGTCAAGGGTAAAGCCATTCACACTCTTGCCTGTTGTATAGACCAGCATTGTGCTGGGACCGTAAATGAAATAGCCTGCCGCTACTTGTTTCGAACCGCGGCGGAGGAAGTCGTCAAGGGTTACATAGGGCCTGTCACTTACCTTTCGATGGATGGAGAAGATCGTGCCGATGTTGACATTTGCGTCGATGTTGGATGAGCCGTCCAAGGGATCAAAGGTCAGGAGATAGTCTTCCTGATGCATATCTTCCGGAACCGGTATGATGTCGGCGTTTTCTTCAGAGGACATGGCACAGACCACACCGGTCCGCTCCATCCTGTAGATGAGCACGTGGTTTGCGAAATCATCCAGTTTGCGTACGCGTTCCCCCTGTATATTGATATCACCAGTGAGACCCAGGATGTCCACAAGCCCTGCCTTATTGACTTCACGAGATATGATTTTTGCCGCGAAGATAAGCTCTTGCAGAAGCCTTGTCAGCCGCCCTGTGGCTGCGGGGGATTCTTTCTGGTGAATCAACAGATGCTCAGTGACAGTAATGCCCAGTCCTTTCATTTTTTTACTCCTTTCTGGATGAATATGTCCCAGCTTTGATTCCACTGAAAATACCCTATCTGCTGCGTTGCTTCAATTTGCCACTCACTGCGACGTACAAGTACGCCTCATTCCTGGAAATTTTCGCGTTTTGCATCTGGAGCATTTTGAGCGGAATCATATTTCAGGTTTTTTGCAATGTAATCAAAATTATAATATCATATAAACAGTCCCCTTGGCAAAACCCAATCCAACCAGATCTGTCCTCATGATCTATATTCTATTCAGGTGAGCTATTATGCTAACGTTGCATATTTATCGGATCACAGTAATGTGCTTTGGTCAATAAGTTCATGGAGGGTTAAAATATATGTCTTTGGATGAAATCAAGATTAGCCGAGCTATTTTAAGCCGTTTTATGGCCAAGTTTTCTGATTATCTTGAACTGGATGTTGCAATTGTCGGTGCTGGTCCATCAGGCCTTATGGCGGCCTTGCGTCTTGCCCAAAAGGGCCACAAGGTAGCTGTTTTTGAGAGGAAACTCAGTATTGGCGGAGGAATGTGGGGCGGCGGCATGATGTTCAACGAGATAGTAGTTCAAGAGCAAGGGGCTGCTATCCTTAAAGACCTCGGCATTACTGTAGAGGATGCAGGAGACGGATATTACACCGCCGATTCTGTAGAATGCACTTCAACATTAACCAGTCTTGCCTGTAAAGCCGGTGCCAGGATTTTCAATCTTATGACCGTAGAGGACGTGCTGGTCCGGGAGAACACGGTCACTGGCCTGGTGATCAATTGGAGTGCTGTGGATATAGCGGGATTCCATGTGGATCCCTTGGCTGTCAGGGCCGGATATGTTGTAGAGAGCACTGGTCATGACACAGAGGTCCTCAGGGTCATACAGAATAAAACAGGCGAAAGACTTCTCACAGATACAGGGGAAATAATGGGAGAGCGGTCTATGTGGGCAGAGGTTGCGGAGAATACTACGTTGGAGAATACCAAGGAGGCCTTCCCTGGCGTTTTTGTCGCCGGCATGGCAGCTAACGCCACCTTTGGGTCGTTTCGCATGGGGCCTATTTTCGGGGGCATGTTATTGTCCGGTGAAAGAGTGGCTGAATTGATAGATGAGAGGCTTAGCTCTTAGAAACAATAACTTCAAAAAAGTCTTACGTTATTTATGTTAAAACCCTCATCAAAAGCCAATAAATACAGCCGCAGAAAGAGGTCC
>JAGGRV010000244.1 GCA_021159445.1 Deltaproteobacteria bacterium
AAGACGGCAAAAAAGACATTAATTTGTTCAAGTTATTTATTGTACGTTCCTAAAAGGGACCATAAGAAAAATGCTAAGTGAGCCTTCATGGATGGAGATAACAGATCCATGGTATGCCAAAAATCAGATACCGCGCGCATATCTGCGTGTTTCCGCTTTGTAAGCCCAAGCAAATGATAGATCTTATGCATATGAGTATCAACCGGGACTATCAGCTTTGATACAGGCACATTTTCCCATCCTCCCGGATCTACCTCATCCGAGCGCACCATCCATCTGAGGAAGAGGTTTAGTCGCTTGTATGCGCTGTCCCTGGTGGGCGATGGCACCAAGTGCTCCAAGTTGTCACCGGCACATACGGTCAGTTGTAATTATTCACTTTCCCCCCTGACAGCCAACAGCCTTTTTCAGGTTTCAAAGCATAATCCGTTGGGAATACGCATTTTGGTGCAATCTGCCCGCGGTTGAAACCCTGCAAAAGCCTATCGGCTGCCAGGGAGTGTGAACGGTTACGTTGGGTGTTATTTTTAATTAACGTAATACCTTGATTTTTCAAAGCTAAACGCTAATGGCTAACAGCTAATCGCTCAACTTAGGAACGGGAGATAAATAAGTTGAACAAAAATTAATAGGATTTTTTGTTGTATTCAAGGCGCGAGGAGCGAGCATAACGGGTTATGTGATCGACGAGCAACGAAGAAGACGGCAAAAAAGACATTAATTTGTTCAAGTTATTTATTGTACGTTCCTAAGTTCATAGTATAGGAATTTCCATTTTAGACACGGATTACACGGATTACACGGATGGCTATGGATTAGGTCTATATTGTTCAAACAATACTTCCATTTCATAAATGCTGCCGCATTTGTGAAATAAAAATCTGTGTAATCTGTGAAATCTGTGTCCAAAATTTTCCAAGTCCGCCCGAAGTGCGCTAAGTTCATAGTATAGGAATTTCCATTTTTGGACACGGATTACACGGATTACACGGATGGCTATGGATCAGTACCTTAGTATTTATTTTCGCGTTTTTTCTGGCAGAAAATTCTGAAACACAATCACGAAAACACGAAAGATTGAAAGCACGAAATAAAACAACATTCAGGCTTTCGTGTCTTCGTATTTTCGTGCTTTCGTGATCAATTTTTATCTTCAAACCTGTTTGCTTCCGGCTTGTCCGGGTTAGGTTACCATGGTTATTTTTCAGTGATGCGGAAGAAATGCCATGCCAGGAGAACTCCGCCAACGGTTATGGCGGAATCTGCGATGTTAAAGGCCGGCCAGTGGTATGAACCCACATAGAAGTCCAAAAAGTCAATAACAGATCTATAGCGGATTCTGTCTATCAGGTTTCCCAGTGCTCCGCCAAACACCAGAGAGGTCCCCCATAAAAACGGATAGCTGCGGCTATGCGAAATGCGATAAAGATAAATGAGGCCGCCGAGAGCGACCACGCTTATTATCTGGAAAAATATGTGACGCCATTTGTCAGACCCTGCCATAAATCCAAAAGCAGCCCCAGTGTTGGTTATGTAAGTAATATTAAAAAATCCTTGTAAAACAGGCCTTACTTCATGGAGGTGGAGGTTAGAGACTACCATGGCCTTGGTAGCCTGATCTGCGAGCACAATCAGGAAAGCCACGAATAAAAAGGATTTTATGGAAAAGGAAGTAGACAGGTTCATGGTTTGGGGTTTTCCTGATTTTTGTCGCATTTAAGATCGTTATATGGTTTGCTGCCCGGCGGAAGCAGCTCCATGGCCTTGTTCTTGTGATATTGGGCAGATTTTTGATTTCCAATGGCCTTGTAGTAACGGTAGAAATAGTCGTGTGCCTCACCCTGTTTTTCGAGTGCAGCGAAACACCTGCCCAACTGCAAGTAAATACTTGCAGGATCAGGCCAGGATTGTTTCAGGGTTTTTAGTATGGGAAGGGCCTCGGCCGGCTTTCCATATTCAAGATATGCTCTGGCCAGAAAGAACCTGGCAGTTGAATCTCCGGGATGTCTTTTACTGTAAGGACCTATAATCGAGATGGCCGTTTTATATTTTCCTGCCGCAAAGTAGGCCCTTCCTTGGTCTACCTTAAATTCAGGTCTTTCCGGGGCTGAAGATACAAGATTGTCGAATGCCTTCAGGGCCTTATCGTATTCCCGGGCGGCAAGAAGCGATTGAGCAAGTCCATAGAGGAGGAATATATCATCCGGAGTGGCATTGAGTTCCTGTTTATAGTATTTTATCATGACCATCGGATCATGAGTTAAGACCTTTGTTTTGACCTGTATCTTTCTTAGCCTGAATAGATCTTCCCGGAATTTTTGTACGCATCGCTCTCTGTCCCAGAGATCCTCCAAATAGGTTGTCCTCTCGCTGGCTCCTGGGTGGGTGGAGAGGTAACTGGGTATAGCGCTTGTCCCGAGCCAGCGATATTTCTGCATTTTTTTTAAGACCGCAATCAGCCCACGGGGATCATAACCGGCCCTGCATATCCATTGACACGCCCTCCGGTCTGCCTCTTCTTCGTCCACACGACTGTATTTAAGGGCGATAGAGGCATTTAGGGCACCCGAAGTTGCGAATATGGCAGAACCCACCTGTCCTTGTCCCAAAAATAGTCCGGCTATGGCTATGGCGGCAGTAGCTATGTTTATCCGCTGCATTCGCTCCATACGCCTGGCTATATGTCTTCCCTGAACATGGCCTATCTCATGGGCCAGAACGCACAGCAGTTCATTTTCAGTATCTATAACTTCGAGCAGACCTGTGTGTACGAATACAAGACCTCCAGGCATGGCAAAAGCGTTCAGTCCTTCATCTTGAATGACGAAAAACTCGTAGTCAAAAAATTTGCCGTCAACCTGGTTAAGTACCTTTTGGCCTACACTGGACACATATCCGACAATTTCCGGATCTTTTATCAGTGGGACCTGGGACTCAACCATGCGCAGCAATTTATCTCTCATTTCCTGTTCTTCCTCAATAGACATCATTGCGGGGACAGGAGATGCCAAAAGTACAAAGGCAAAAGTGAAAATAAAAAGGTAAAAAGGGCGATTACACATAACTATACGGCACCCCTCTTTTTCCTGCGCCTGGCCTTTTTCCATTCAGGGTCGCGGTTTCTGGATTTTTTGTTCTTGTTTCTTTTGTCAAGCTCGGATGACACTATGTGTGAAGGCGTGTCGCGGAGCACAAAGGCCCCTATCTGCTCAAGCGATGGGGCGCTGCCCTTTGGGATTTTTTTGCCGCCAGGCTTGGCCTTGCTGGATTTAGGCTCTCTGTGCTTGTCCTTCTCCCGAACAGGGGGGAGCGGTGGGATGTTTATCCATTGAGGATCCAGGCCTTCAACAAGGTACAGAAGCTCGCCCGCCTTCCTGTATACTATACCTGCCTCACTACTTTTAAGGGCCATTATTGCTGCTATAATTGGGTCCTTGTCTCTGCGCTTTCCGATTTTTAAAGCCAGCTCCTTTTCTGTGGATAATACAATCCTCTTGTTATTGCTTGATTGTAGTCCATGAGCAATCACGTGTGCATGGGCTTTTGGTCTTATGCTGACGTAAAGCAATTCCGGAGGTGTAGCTTCCTTGTATATGGTAAGACCAGGGCTCTGTAATTCCAGTCTCACCCTGACATAATTTTCCTGCCATTCGAATTTTTCCGGTCTGTAGAGGGAGAAGAATTGTGTGAGACCCCTCTTGGTAATATGGGAAAACCCCGTCTCTTTCATAAGTGTCAGATGAAGCTCTTTGATAGAAATCCATCCGCCTTCATTCATTACTATGCCAAAGGCATCCGGTTGCCGACCCAGCATGGCAAAAAGAATTTTCTCCAACCGTTTTAATTCTCGCTTATCCATAACACTTGTTTATAATGATTAGGTTAATGCAACGCCGGGCATTCTCTCATTTTGAAGAAAGCGGGTATTTTTAGTATGGTTTGTGTGATAAAATAAATATAAAGAAGTTTTGTTATGTATTTTATATAAAATAGCATGAAAGATAAAGAAATCATTATTTTCCCGGCATTTGTTTCCGAAGAGGATATAAAGAGGGAAAAATCCAAGGCCAGAGAGATTAGGCGCAGCAGATGGTGGCACCAAAAGTGTGCTCAAGGTGTTTGTTTTTACTGTGGGAGCCGCGTAGGGCCCTCTAATCTTACAATGGATCATGTGGTTCCCCTGGTTCGCGGGGGTCGAAGTATTAAGAACAACCTGGTGCCGGTCTGTAAGGAATGCAATAATAAGAAGAAATATCTGCTGCCCATGGAGTGGGACGAATATCTTAGGAGGCGAAAGGAGTAAAGGATGGTGAAAGCAGGCCCATTTTTCCAGTGGACTTTGGTTAGGTTAAGAAGTGAGACGATTTTTATTCTGTTGGTTGCCGGCGTTTTCTTTTGTCCCATGTGGCAAGCTATAGCAGCAACTGATGATACTGAAGAGGATAAAGCCTCTGTGGGGGACGAGTACGTCATCGGTCCCACAGACATACTTGAGATACATGTTTGGAGAGAACCTGACCTGTCTCGCACAATACCTGTGCGACCTGATGGTAAGATAACCTTGCCCTTATTGAATGATGTGCAGGCCTCCGGACTCACTCCTCTAAAGCTAAAGGCCGGAATTGAGAAAGGGTTGGCCGAGTTCGTGGAATCCCCTATAGTGTCAGTGGCTGTCCAGGAAATACACAGCAAGAACATATTTGTATTGGGAGAGGTCGAATCTCCCGGTCAGTATCCACTTCAACAGGATCTGACAGTACTTCAGGCACTGTCCTTGGCAGGAGGGCTTGCAGAGTGGGCAGATAAAGGGGATGTCGTTATTTTACGCAAGGAAAATGGCAAGCAAACGCGCATAAAGTTTGATTACAAGAATGTTTCAAAGGGAAAGCACCTGGAGAGAAACATATTCTTAAGACCAGGGGATACCATCATAGTTCCTTAGGAACGGGAGATAAATAAGTTGAACAAAAATTAACAGGATTTTTTGTTGTATTC
>JAGGRV010000632.1 GCA_021159445.1 Deltaproteobacteria bacterium
TGCTCGCTCCTCGCGCCTTGAATACAACAAAAAATCCTATTAATTTTTGTTCAAGTTATTTATCTCCCGTTCCTAATCTAATTGATTCTGTGGTTAAATCTTCAATATTTCGTTGCATTTGTTTCCATTCCCCTTTTCGTTCAAACACTATTCAGTTTTGGGACGATTTCCGTACTGTTCTATCTATACTATCGCCAGAAAGGCCTTTATCCTGCTGTCTCTGAGTCTCTTCAGGGCCATCTATGCCAAAGAGACGGCAAGTAGCGTCCAATATCATCTCGCTATCTTTTTCTTGAGACCCCTTTTTGATATAGACTATGGGATCGTGGAGTATCTTCTGCACAATGGACTTCGTGAGGACATCCAGGGCCTTTTGCTGCTCATCATTGAGGGATTCAAGGACCTTATGGCTCCGTGAAATCTCTTTCTGCCTCACTGCCTCGCCCTTTTCCTGAAGGTGTTGAATTACAGGCACTACATTCAGAGATTCCATCCAGGCCATGAACTTGATAACCTCGGCCTCCACCATACGATCCGCCTTGGAAGCTTCCTTTTCACGTTCTGCCTTATTGAATTCTATAACCCCTTTCAGATCATCAATATCGTATAAATAGACATTGTCTATATCATTGACCTTGGGATCAATGTCTCTTGGCACTGCAATATCAATAAAGAACAGGAGGCGATGACGCCTGGGACGCATAATCCGTTTTACCTGGTCTTTGCTGAGAATAATTCCAGGGGCACCGGTAGAGCTTATAACTATGTCCGCATCAACCAGAGCGTCCCCCACCTCTTCCAGGGATATGGCGCTTCCTCCAAGTGATCGAGAGAGTTCTACCGCCCGGGAGAGTGTACGGTTAGCCACGACCAGCTTATCGGCACCGCTGGCAATAAGATGCTGTGCAGCCAACTCAGCCATTTCCCCCGCACCTATCAGCATGCCGTTTTTGCCCGCGAGATCCCCAAAAATCTTTTTAGCAAGCTCGACTGCCGCATAACTGATAGAGACGGCATGGCTTGCGATCCTTGTTTCAGTCCTGACTCTCTTGGCCACAGAAAAGGCCTTGTGGAGCAGACGATTGAGGACCAGGCCCGCAGTCTTAGCCTCTGAGGCCATGCGGTAGGCATCCTTCAACTGACCGAGGATCTGGGGTTCCCCCACAACCATGGAGTCAAGGCTGGAGGCTACCCTGAAAAGGTGCCTGATGGCAGACATGCCTTCGTATTCATACAGTGCCCTCTGGAGTGTGTTGGAATCCATTTTTCCCTTATCCAGCCACAGCCCTTTTATTGATTCTTTGACCTCATCCAGGCGATTTGCAGAAACCAGGACTTCTACCCTGTTACAGGTGGAAAGAAACACAACCTCTTCGCAGGAAGGAAGCTCGGCAAACAATCTCAGGGCAGGGGTATTACTTCCGCTCAGGGAAAGGCGTTCCCGCACTTCCACTGGTGCAGTGTTATGATTCACTCCCAAAAGGACTATTTGCGGACTATTTAAGCCAATCGGCATAGGAATGGGCACCAGAAAGTAACAGACTTACTCCCAGGAAGGTAAAGACCAAAACAGCAAAACCGACTAATGTCATAATAGCAGCTTTTCGTCCTCGCCAACCCACTGTAAGCCGCTGATGAAAAAGGGCTGCATAAATAAACCAGGTAATCAGTGACCAAGTTTCCTTTGGATCCCAGCTCCAGTATGATCCCCAGGCCTTCTCAGCCCAAATGGATCCGGTCACTATCCCCAGGGTCAGCAGGGGAAACCCCACAGTCAAACAGCGCTCGTTCATGGCATCCAAGGTCTCAAGGGAAGGCAGCCTCTGGAACACGGCCCCTAGTCGCTTCTTTTTTATCTGCCTTTCCTGGAGCAAGAACATAATGGCAATACAAAAGGCCAAGGCAAAAATGGCATCTGCAAATAGGCAGATAATGGCATGAATAGGAAGCCAGATACTCTTGAGGACCGGAGGCAGAGGCAGAATTTCCTTTGACTGAAAAGATGACGCAGTCATTACAATCAATGCGAAAGGTGTCACAAAGGCCCCAAGAGATTTTAACTTATGCCACCATTGAAACAGAAGAAAAGAGCCAACCATTGCCCAAGCCGTGAAAGATAGAGAATCGTGGAGGTTAACAAGAGGCGGATGACCTCCTGCAACCCAGCGCATTAAAACAGCCGCAGTATGAAAACCAAAACCCACAGATAAAAAGACAGTGGCAACCCGTTCCGCATCTTTTCTGAGCGTAATAATGTGGATAAGAAAGCCAACCGTACTGACAAAATATATAAAGACTGTGATCTGAAAAAGGAATTTATGCATGATGGAAAAGTTTAAAGATATTAAATGAAATATTCTAAATGCAGAATTGAGAGAAAATTAAAAGGCAATTCATTAATTTATACTCATTATCTAAAATTCAAAACTATATTGCCGGCTTCCTTACCGCAGAGAGAAACAGCCCATCTCTCTACCCTGTCCCATTCACCATCCCTAACCCAGGCCATTACTTCCGGGTCTGCAAGGGACTGGCATAGACCTTTTTTGGTTACTGGATCATCATAAGATTTAATTATTAACTGCCTCAACTCCCCCAACAGTGAGACATAGTCACCATAGAAGGGACTAAGGCTCTGTTCAAGCTCTTTTCGAAGGCGCTGTGCAAGGGCGGGACTCCTGCCTCCAGTAGATATGGACAGGCAGAGGTCCCCTCGCCTGACTATAGAAGGAACAATAAAGCTGCAAAACTCCGGCAGGTCTACAACATTACAAAAGATTCTTTGTGACGATGCCTCTGTATATACTAATTCCTGGACCTCAGTATCATCAGTAGAAGCAATCACCAGCCAGGCCCTGTCCAGATCCTCCGGGACAAAGGTCCTTGCTACATGGTCTATCAGGCCATCTGATGCCATTTTCCCGAGTGTCTCTGTTACATCGGGGCTGACGAGCTTGACATGGGCACCGGCGCTCAAAAGGCCCTGCACTTTACGTTCAGCAACGCCTCCTCCGCCCACGACAATAACTTTCTTATTTTTCAGGTCCACAAAAAGGGGATAGTAACTCTGGTAGGAATTTTTCTGTTTCATAAATTGAATAATATCAAGCAAAAGCAAATCAGGCAACAGTCGTTTATTCATACAGCCTGATAATGGTTCATGAGGTCCATAGGTATGGCATCCAGTCAGCTACTTCGCTTGCCAGGTATCCCCAGTTGCCCTTGACCTTTGTCAGTTGATCCGATGCCTGTCCATGTGCAAAGACAGAAAGCCTTGCAGCGTCCCATGCATCATAGCCTTGGGCCAAAAAGCCCCCGATAATGCCGGTAAGCACATCTCCCATGCCCCCTGACCCCATGCCGGAGTTCCCAGAGGAGTTCAAAGCAACCCTTCCGTCGGGTGCGGCAATTACAGTCCCTGCCCCTTTAAGGACCACAATAGCCTTTGAGGAATGGGCAAGGGAAAGGGCGGCTGCCATGCGGTCATGCTGGACCTCGGCAGCAGTGCATCCGAGCAGACGGGCCATTTCACCAGGATGGGGTGTTAATATCCGGGGCTGTTTTGCCCGTGTTACCGGACTGTGATCCGTGCCCAGGGCGGTAAGCGCGTCGGCGTCCGCTACCATAGGTATAGGGGCTGTTTCAAGGAGATGGCGCACAACATCCTGGGTTTCATCATTAAGCCCCAGGCCGGGTCCGATGGCAAGGGCCTTTTTTCTTTCCAGCAGGGTCTTGATTATTGGGATGGCCTTGTTGGAAACAGTTCCTGATTGAGTTCCAGGGAGATTCTCAGTCATGGCTTCAGTAAGTTTTTGGGCAAGCACAGGCTGTACATCTGTTGGACATCCCACAGTGACAAGCCCTGCCCCTGCCCTGAGTGCCCCGTGAGCCACGAGTGCCGCAGCCCCTGTTTTTCCCCTTGAACCTGCCAGTATTAAAAGATGTCCGAATGTGCCTTTGTGGCCTGTGGACGGCCTTGGTTGAAGGATGGCCCTGAATGTCCTCTCATCAAATAGTTCGGTTTTGATATCTGTTTCAGTAATTGCCGTATCAGGTATACCGATGTTAACAATGTGGAGATCTCCTACATATTCGGTGTTGGGATGCAAGACGAGCCCCAGCTTGGCAAGGGCCATGGTACCAGTAAGATCAGCCCGTATTGCAATGCCAAGGGGACGCCCTGTATCAGTTGATAATCCGGAAGGGATATCAACTGCAACTATGGGTGCTGGACTCGTGTTTGCTATCTCAATGCATTGGGCGAACCTACCTGTAACTTCCCTGACAAGACCGGTCCCGAAGATGGCATCAACAATAAGGCCTGATTTCTCGATGGTTTTGGACATGGTTGAAAGGGAGTCGGAATTCAGGCACTCTGTGATATGAAGTCCTATTTTTTTTACTATATTGTAATTTGCAAGGGCGTCTCCCCTGAATTTTTCTCCTGGCGCCAGTATCAAGAGTTTTACTTTAACTCCTTCCTGGTTGAGATGCCTGGCTATGACAAAACCGTCACCACCATTGTTGCCGGGTCCTATAAGGATAGTTACTCCCCGATAGAGTCTTGCTGCAAAATGCCTGCACACAAGCTCGAAGATCCCGCGACCGGCGTTTTCCATGAGTATCAGGCCCGGAATGCCGAATTCTTCCATGGCTTTTTTATCTAATTCTTGCATCTGGGCCGCAGTTACCAGTAACATAATAGAATCCTCCTGCGACAATAAAAATTCGTCGGAATTTTCAGAATAGATACTTATTATCACAAATGTATCCAAGGTACGAGTCGCCGAGCTTTCCTTGGCGCGATAGCTGTCGGCTACAAGAGCAAGGTTATAT
The DNA here is from genome assembly GCA_021159445.1 of Deltaproteobacteria bacterium. Lineage (GTDB taxonomy): Bacteria > Desulfobacterota > Dissulfuribacteria > Dissulfuribacterales > UBA3076 > UBA3076. The sequence continues at coordinate 4,837 of JAGGRV010000632.1, forward strand.
GCTTTGACCGCTATCAATGTGTCATTTTGGCGCCAAAGTGTTATGTCGCCCATGTTAAGGAACGTACAATAAATAACTTGAACAAATTAATGTTTTTTTTGCCGTCTTCTTCGTTGCTCGTCGATCACATAACCCGTTATGCTCGCTCC
>JAGGRV010000160.1 GCA_021159445.1 Deltaproteobacteria bacterium
AAATCTCAATTAATATTAGTGGGTTACGCTCTATATCAAACTGAACCAGTGCCCAAGAAACAGAATAAGAGAATATTGGTCAAGCGTGAAACAACATGATATTGTCGGTTACCAGATGGATTGAGAAAATGACCATCGTCCCGCCTGCTCTTCTCGTCGGCCTGGTGCTGACCGGGTGCGCCATGGTTGGGCCTGATTATACCGGAGTGGAGGCTGATGCCCCGCGAAGGTGGCACAGCGAACTGGCCGGAGGCTTGCGTGCTGACGAGCTGTCTCCTGAAGCCCTGGCCCATTGGTGGACCACCTTAAACGACGCTGAGCTGAACAGCTTGGTGGCTCGCGCGGTTACCTCCAATCTGGATCTCAAAAACGCCCATGCCAGGGTTCGTGAGGCCAGGGCCTTACGGGGAATAAGCCGCGCTGCATTCTTCCCCTCCCTTGATGGCAGTGCTTCGGCAATCAAATCACGGAGCAGTGAAAATGCCGGCACAGGAAATGAAAACGATCTGTATAAAGCAGGTTTTGATGCCGGCTGGGAACTGGATATTTTCGGCGGGGTACGCCGTTCAGTTGAGGCCGCCCAGGCCGACCTTGAGACCAGCCGGGAAGATTTGCATGATGTGCTGGTAAGCCTGCTGGCCGAAGTTGCCCTGAACTATGTGGAAGTACGGACCTACCAGACCCGGCTGATCCAGACCAAGGCAAATATCAAATCACAGCAGGAGACCTATGAACTCAACCAATCCCGCTTTGATGCCGGGATTATCGACAAGCTGGCCGTGCAGCAGTCGCTGTACAATCTTGAACGAACCCGTTCCCATATCTCCACCCTGCAGATCGGCCTGGAGGCGGCAAAAAACCGGTTGGCTGTACTCCTTGGCCGGAAACCTGGTTCACTTGCCGGTGAACTTGCAGAAAAAAAACCAATCCCGGTCCCTCCGTTGACCGTGGCAATCGGGGTGCCGGCGGAGACTTTGCGCCACCGGCCGGATCTGCGCCGGGCAGAACGGAACCTGGCTGCCCAGACCGCCAGGATAGGTGTGGCCACTGCAGATCTGTATCCTAAATTTCACCTGCTGGGTACCATCGGCCTTGAATCCCTCTCCGGCGGTGATTTTGTTGATTGGGCCAGCCGGGCATGGAGCGTAGGGCCGGGAGTTTCCTGGAATATATTTCATGGCGGCGCCATTCGTCAGAATATCGAAGTGCAGAGCGCCCGCCAGGAGCAGGCACTGATCAACTATGAACAGGCAGTGCTCAGAGCACAGGAGGAGGTGGAAAATGCCCTGGTGGCCTATGCCACGGAACAGAGGAGGATGGAATCCCTGCGTGCCGGCACTTTGGCGGCAAAGAGTGCAGCCCAGCTTGCAGATGCCAAGTTTCAGGCAGGGCTGGTAGACTTCAATAACGTCTTGGACGCCCAGCGTGCACAGTTGGATTTCGAAGATGAACTGGCCCAGAGTAAAGGGGCGGTCACGTCCAATCTGGTACGGCTCTATAAGGCACTTGGCGGGGGATGGGAATCAAAAGCAGTGAGTCGGAGGCATGGAGTCAGCAATGACGGACTTATGGATGTCCGGGATCAGACCCGGCCTCAAAAGAGCCCTCTGCATTGGGTAAATCACAATGAAACAGCACAAGATTGAAAAGGTCCTGGACCTGACCGGCCACAGGAAGAAGCGCGGGTGGTGGCTTGCCGCCATACTGATTGTATTGCTTGCGGTGACAGGCGGTTTTTTCTGGCACTCCGCACAAGGCGAAAAACCTGTGCAGTACACCACCAGGCCGGTGGTGAGAGGCGATCTCACGATCACGGTTACCGCCACCGGAGCCCTAGAGCCTACCAATCAGGTTGATGTGGGGGTCGAGATCTCCGGCACCGTCGAGACAGTGGCGGTTGATTACAATGATCACGTTAAGACCGGACAGATGCTGGCGCAACTTGATACCGCCAAGCCCATGGCCCAGGTCTTGGAGACCAAGGCTGCCCTAGCGGCGGCGCATGCTCTCGTAGCCAGATCCCGAGCCGATGTTAAACAAAGTCTGGCGAAACTTCTCCTGTTCCGCGAGGCCAGGAAGACAAGCGGCGGCAAGGTCCCTTCCCGGCTTGAAATGATTATCGCCGAGGCAGCCTTGGCTCAGGCTGAGGCTGATGAAGAGAGTGCCAGGGCCGATGTTTCCCGGGCTGAAGCAGAACTCGATTTCAACCAGACTAATCTCAGTAAGGCAACTATCCGTTCACCTATTGACGGCATTGTCCTGTCACGCCTGGTCGAGCCGGGCCAGACCGTGGCTGCTTCCCTGCAGACCCCGGTACTGTTCACCATAGCCGGGGATCTGGCCGGGATGGAACTGCGCGTGGATGTGGACGAAGCCGATATCGGCAGGGTGAAGGCCGGGCAGCAGGTATCCTTCACCGTTGATGCCTACCCGGAACGGCAGTTTGCGGCGAAGGTGGAAGAGGTTCGCCTGTCCCCGAAAACCATCCAGGGTGTAGTTACCTATGAGACCGTGCTCGTGGTGGCCAACCGAGATTATGCCCTGATGCCAGGCATGACGGCCACTGCCGAGATCAAGGTCAAAGAGGTCAAAGATGCGTTGTTGATCCCGAATGCGAGCCTGCGCTTTACACCGCCCGTACAAAAAACGGCCGTGAAGAAGAGACGGGGTTTCCTGGCTGCCCTGCTGCCACACCGCAAGCATGCCACGGACCAAAGGAAAAAAAATATATCTTCCGGCAAAAAACGTCAGGTATGGCTCCTTACCGACCAGGGCCCCCAGGCTGTTCTGATTACCACTGGCGAGTCCGACGGCAGGATGACCGAAATGATATCCGGTGATATCAGCGCCGGTCAACAGATTATTATCGGCACGGCGGTGCTCGATGAACGCTGACCCTGTCATGGAGATGCGAGGCGTGACCAAGGTTTACGGTCAGGGACAGGCAGCCACTGCTGCCTTAAGAGGGGTTGATCTCGTTGTGTACCAAGGCGAATTTATGGCAATCATGGGCGGCAGCGGCTCGGGAAAATCAACCTGTCTCAATATCCTGGGCTGCCTCGACAGGCCAACCGCCGGCTCCTATCTCTTTCAGAAAGTAGCAGTGGAAAATTTAAGCCGTGACCAGCGGGCCCTGTTACGCCGCTATTATCTGGGTTTTATCTTCCAGGGATACAATCTGCTCAACCGGACAACCGCACTGGAAAATGTGGAACTGCCGCTGATCTACCGGGGCCTGGCCGGGGCAGACAGGCGGCGGAAGGCAACAATGGCCCTGGCAGCCGTGGGACTTGCTGATCGGGAGCACCACAGCCCGGCAGAACTCTCCGGTGGCCAGCAGCAGAGGGTAGCCATTGCCAGGGCCATTGTCAGTGATCCGGAAGTGCTCCTGGCCGATGAGCCCACCGGCAACCTGGATACCGGCCGCAGCCATGAGATTATGGAACTGCTCACCCGTCTCAACAGGGAACAGGGCCAGACCATCGTCATGGTCACTCATGAACTGGAAATGGCCGCCTATGCCGAGCGTACAGTCCATTTTCGTGACGGCCTGGTGGAGAGTGATTCAGCCGGCGACGGGGATGTTCGATGATCTGGAACGCCTTTTTACTTGCCCTTCGGGGACTTCGCCGCAATATCATGCGTTCTTTTCTCACCATCCTGGGAATTATCATCGGAGTGACTGCGGTCATCACCATGGTTACCCTGGGTAACGGCGCCACTGCCAAGGTAAGACAACAGATCCAGGGACTGGGCACCAATCTCCTGCAGCTCAGGGCCGGTCAGGATACTCATGGTCCCGGCGGGGTCAGGGCATCTGCTACTCCCTTCAGCCTGGATGATGCCACCGCCATCGAACGGGAGATTACCGGTATTGAGGCAATTGCTCCCATTTCCGGGCTTTCTACCCAGGCTATTGCCGGCAACCGCAACTGGTCCACCATAATTACCGGCAGCACGAACGGTTTTCTGGCCGCGCGGGACTGGCCCGTCACCAAAGGCCGTCCATTTACCCCTGGAGAACTGCGGGCCGGTAAGGCGGTATGTATCCTGGGGCACACGGTGGCCGAGGAACTCTTTACCGATGAAGATCCGCTTGGCGCAACGATTCGCCTGGAAAAACTTGCCTTCCGGGTGATCGGGGTAATGGCGTCCAAGGGAGACTCTACCTTTGGTTCGGACCAGGATGACTTCATCCTTATCCCTATCCGTACCTTGCAACGCCGTATTGCCGGCAACAGTGACGTGAGCCGGTTTTATATCTCGGTACTGAACGGTTACTCCATTGAACGGGTTAAAACGGACGTTACGCTGCTCATGCGGGAACGCCGTCATATACGGCCCAGCGAGGATGATGATTTCTATATCCGTGACATGCGCGAAATCGCCGGCATCCTCTCCGGCACTACACAGGTGCTTACCTCGCTGCTTGGGGCCATCGCAGCGGTGAGTCTCCTGGTGGGTGGCATCGGCATCATGAACATCATGCTGGTGGCGGTCACTGAACGGACCCGGGAGATAGGTACCCGGCTGGCTATCGGGGCCCTGGCACGGGAGGTGCTTCTGCAGTTCCTGGTCGAGGCAGTGGTACTTTCGTCCCTGGGCGGCATTATAGGTATTGTCTTTGCGATTGCCGTGTCGGCCGGACTTGCAAAATTCTTGCTCGTTCCCCTTGTCATTGATCCGGGAATTATCCTGCTGGCATTTATTTTTTCAGCCGCTATCGGGATATTTTTTGGTTATTTTCCGGCGCGGAATGCCGCCAGGCTTGACCCGATTGAGGCCCTACGCCATGAATAGGTGACGATCCGTATCCGATCTACACATCTTCGTAATAACCGCCTTTCAAGGAAATTTCCGCCTCGTTGAGGTCCCTAGGCAAAGAGATAAATCCAGCCTTTGACCCCCACCTTAAGTAAAAATAGATCGTTAGGAACGGGAGATAAATAAGTTGAACAAAAATTAATAGGATTTTTTGTTG
>JAGGRV010000385.1 GCA_021159445.1 Deltaproteobacteria bacterium
GTACCCGTACGCCTCGCATCTGCAGCACCCTGTAAACGCTTACAATTCGGTGGGTTGCGGTAAAATGGGAATCCTGTGAACGGTTACGAGTAACCATTGTTTTCGGGCAGGCACTAGCTCCATTTGCCAACGGGAGCCTTGCTTGGAAGGTCAGTCAGATTTTTAAGTCTTTCCAGAAAAAAAGGCCTTGGTATTTCCTTTGCGCCAAGGCTCAAGAGGTGCCAAGTAGTAACCTGGCAATCAATCATGGCAAAGCCCCACTCAGATAGTTGGCGTACAAGGGTCACAAATGCTACTTTTGAGGCATCTGAAACTTTGGCAAACATTGATTCACCAAAAAATACCCTGCCCATTGCTATCCCGTAAAGTCCACCAACGAGTCGATCCCCTTGCCAGGTTTCTATGGAATGAGTCTTTCCCAGATAGTGAAGTTCAGTGTATGCTGCAATCATTTCCGGTGTAATCCAGGTTCCTTCGCCCCTTTTCATTCTGGTCTCTGAGCAGGCCCTTATAACCTCCTTAAAGGCGTGGTCCAAAGTGACTTGAAAGCGTCCCTGCCGAATGATTCGTTCAGTACGTCTGGATACATGGAGGTCTGGGGGCTCTAGAATCAACCTCGGATCTGGAGACCACCAAAATATTGGTTCCCCGAGGTTGTACCAGGGAAATATCCCTTGGCGGTATGCGAGAATTAGCCTCGGGGTGCTTAGGTCTCCGCCAGCAGCCAAAAGTCCGTCTTCTCTGGCAAGTTCAGGAGGTGGAAAGAGCAGGTTTTTTGATAGTAGATATACTGGCATAATTCAAGCGGCTCCACGGACATCTGTACACAAGGTATTTCAGACCGGAGTTTTTTACACTAAACCGAGGGATGATTCAACTCTTGTTTTCAATAGAAGCCTAACCTGGATAAACCTGAACAGTGCCTTAGAAAATTAAAGTTTAAAGTGCCTAAAGTTGTGGTGCGCGCTTTCAGCGCGGTTAATATAAATAGATGGAGCGAAGCGATACCTTAACTTTAGGCACTTTAGCTCACTTTAGGCACTTCAAACTCGATTAACTCGAAAATAATTTGCCACAAAAAAACACGAGAATAATTGCTAAGGGGAGTCTCTTGCACTTCTCCGGTTGACACAACCTTTGGTCAGAATTAGTGTCTTTCAGCATCCCAAGGTATTATTAAGTGCTAACAATGCTTGTGAGAAAAATCATTTATGGATACAAAGCACATTGACCTATCCGAACGAAGTCGCAAGATACTGAAGACCGTCATTCATGCTTATATAAATGACGCAGAACCGGTAGGGTCCAGAACTGTCGCCAAGAAAGCCGTGCTTGGATTGAGTTCTGCTACCATCCGTAATGCCATGGCCGACCTTGAGGATATCGGCCTGCTGTTCCAGCCCCATTCATCAGCAGGGCGCCTTCCAACTGAGACAGGTCTGCGTTATTACGTGGACTTCCTTTTGGATAAAGAAGATTTGTCTTGGGGTGACCAGGTAGCCATAGAAAAGGGTTTGATGTTCAGACCTGCTGGTCTGGTAGCAACCCTGAAGCGTGCTGTTCAACTACTGGCATCTTTTTCAGGGCATGCTGCAGTAGTGAGTGCCCCCCGGCTTATCTGTGACCGCTTGATACACCTTGAATTTCTGCGAATCAGGCCCGGCCTGATACTGGTCATCAGTGTATCTGACACCGGTATGGTGCAAAATCGACTTGTGCAGATCGATTATGACATCCAGGAGGAAAAACTGGAGCAAATTTCCCAGTATCTCAGCAACAAGCTTGACCACATGTGCCTGGAAGAACTCAGGTCTGTGATTATAGAGGAACTAAAAGAAGAAAAAAGAATCTTTGACGTCCTTTTAGAGGACTTCCTTGAACAGATGGAGGAATCAACTGAGCAGGGAGAGGTCTTTATCGAAGGCAGACTCAATCTTCTTGATAAACCGGAGTTTTCAAATGTCTCCCGTATCAGGGCGATTCTTCAGACATTTGAAGAGAAGAAGGCCCTTTTGACCCTTTTGGATAGATGTCTGGACTTAAGAGGAGTACAAATATATATCGGATCTGAAGGGCTTGGAAATGAGGTGCCGGGCTGCGGCATGGTACTGGCTCCTTATGCTGGAAGTGGCAGTCCCCTGGGGAGCCTGGGTATTGTTGGCCCGATTCGCATGAACTATGCCCGTGCAGTGTCCCTGGTTGAATATACCGCCCTGGTTTTAGGCGAAAAGATTAAGGAATCGTGAACATGGACAACAAAGATATGGAAGAAAAGCAGACAACTGAAACTGAAGAGGAAGAGATCGAGAGCGCAGGCAGTGATGAGATTGATCCGGTCCAAAAGCTGGCAGACAGAGAGGCGGAACTCGATCAATGTCAGGAAAAGGTGCTGCGCTTGGCTGCCGATCTGGAAAATTTTAAGAAGAGGATAGAGCGGGAAAAATCGGAATATATGAAATATGCCTTGGAATCCTTTGCCAAAGAACTGCTGCCTTTTCTTGACAACTTGGAACGGGCCGTAACCTCAGCCAAGGATTCAAGGGACTTTGATAAGTTGATAGAGGGGCTTGATCTGACCATATCCGGGTATTTAAAGACCTTGGAACGTTTCGGTCTCAAAGTCTTTACTGCAGAAGGGCAGAAATTTGATCCGAATCTGCATGAGGCCCTTACTGTGCAAGAGCATGAGGGAGTGGAAGAAAATACAGTGATAAAAGAGCTCTTAAAAGGTTATTCGCTTCATGAAAGGGTCTTGAGGCCTTCTCTTGTAGTAGTATCAAAAAATACAACAGAAGGTAGTGGACAAGAAGAAACTAGTGCTTAGTTTTAGGAGCAGTAAAACTACAACTCGATCTAACTTTTTATATTGAAGCTTTTTTACAAGGAGGTTTTGTAACATGGGGAAAGTAATAGGCATAGACTTGGGGACCACCAACTCCTGTGTGGCCATCATGGAGGGAGGTGATCCCAAAGTTCTAAATAATGCCGAGGGCGGGCGCACTACACCTTCGGTGGTAGCCTTTACAGATAAAGGTGAACGATTAGTGGGAATGCTGGCCAAGAGGCAAGCAGTTACCAATGCGGAAAACACGGTTTTTGCGGTCAAGAGGCTTATTGGCCGAAAATTTAGTGATGCAGAAGTCCAAAAGTCCAAGGATATAGCCCCCTTTAAGATTGTCCAGGGTTCAAGTGGAGATGCGTGCGTAGAAATAGGGGGTAAGCAGCACAGCTCTGCTGAGATCTCAGCCATGGTACTCGGCAAGATGAAACAGACTGCAGATGATTACCTTGGTGAGAAGGTAACCGATGCGGTTATTACCGTGCCGGCCTATTTCAACGACAGTCAGCGCCAGTCCACCAAAGATGCAGGCCGTATTGCAGGATTAAACGTCCTGCGCATAATCAACGAGCCTACAGCAGCAGCTCTGGCCTATGGTCTGGACAAGAAGGCAGAAGAGAAGATTGCCGTATTTGACCTGGGCGGAGGCACTTTTGATATCTCAATACTGGAGATAGGGGAAGGTGTATTCGAGGTAAAGTCCACTAACGGAGACACGTTTCTGGGAGGCGAGGACTTTGACCTTCGGATAGTCGATTGGCTGGCGGATGAATTCAAGAAAGAACAGGGCATGGATCTCAGACAGGACCGGATGGCCCTTCAGCGTCTCAAAGAGGCGGCTGAAAAGGCCAAGTGCGAGCTTTCAAGCACTCCGGAGACTGAAATTAACCTGCCATTCATTACTGCTGACGCCAGTGGTCCGAAGCATATGGTCATTAAGCTCACCAGGGCCAAGCTTGAGTCCCTGGTGGCAGATCTGATCGACCGCGTTGAAGGTCCGTGTCAGATAGCTCTTAAAGACGCCGGTCTCACTCCTGCTGACATAAACGAAGTTATATTGGTTGGCGGCATGACCCGTATGCCAAAGGTTCAGGAGAAGGTCACAGAATTATTCGGCAAAGAGCCTCACAAAGGTGTTAATCCTGATGAAGTCGTGGCAATAGGGGCGGCTATACAGGGGGCGGTCCTGAAAGGCGAAGTCAAGGACGTACTGCTCCTGGATGTAACTCCCCTGTCCCTTGGTATTGAGACACTTGGTCAGGTCATGACCAAACTGATTGAAAAAAATACCACTATTCCAACTAGGAAGAGCCAGATTTTCACAACTGCCGGTGATAACCAGAATGCCGTAACCATCCATGTGCTTCAGGGCGAGCGTGAGATGATATCAGGCAACAAGACCATCGGACGGTTTGAGCTGGTTGGAATCCCGCCGGCTCCCCGTGGAGTGCCTCAGATAGAGGTCACTTTTGATATAGATGCCAATGGCATCCTTAATGTGTCAGCAAAGGACATGGCAACCGGCAAGGAGCAGTCCATCAGGATCCAGGCCTCCAGTGGTCTCAGCGAGGAGGAGATTCAGAAAATGACCAGGGATGCGGAACTCCACGCTGAGGAAGATAAAAAGCAAAGAGAGGCGGCGGAGGTCCGGAATCAGGCCGACACCTTGATTTACAGCACTGAAAAAAGCGTGCAGGAACTTGGAGACAAGGTAGATACTGCTACCAAAGACCAGATCAACGATAGAATCAAAGATCTCAGAAAGGCCATGGAAGGCACGGACTTGGAGGTGATTAAAAAGGCCCAGGATGAGCTTATGCAGGCTTCTCACAAGCTGGCTGAAATGATGTATCAGCAGGCTGCCGGTGCTCAGGCAGGCAGTGAAGAAGGCGGTGCAGATACATCCGGCAAAGGTGAAAAGGGCGGCAAAGGTGGAGGAGATGACGACGTAGTGGATGCTGATTTCGAGGAGGTGAAGTAAGGAAATCGAGGGATTGTTCGGGACAGTGCCTAAAGTTGTGGTGCGCGCTTTCGGCGCGGTTAATATAAATAGATGGAGCGAAGCGATACCTTAACTTTAGGCACTTCA
>JAGGRV010000422.1 GCA_021159445.1 Deltaproteobacteria bacterium
CTGTACTTCAAGTGCCCGACAACAAAGCAGATGCGGTGCCCTGTGAACGCTTGCCAAATCACCAAATTTCCCTGACTAAATCATGAAGCAAAGGCCGAAATTGGCGCATTTCGGCCTGACTCTCTCTGTCGGCCTTTGGAAAGGTGCGGTTGGCAAGGAGTACGACCAATATCTCATGCTCCAGGTCCATCCAGAAGGATGTGCCTGTAAAGCCCAAGTGACCTATACTTCGAGGAGAAAAACTGCTGCCTGCACTGGAGCCGGCCGGAGATGGAGTGTCAAACCCAAGGGCCCAGGTGCTGCTTGTATCAGAACCTTGAATATGCCAAAATTCCTGAAGGAGTACTTTTGGAAAATTAGGGACATTGCCTCTGCCCTTATAAACATCAAGGAGTCTCAGGAGGAGTTTTGCCACTGATCCTGCGGTCCCGAAAAGACCGGCATGGCCTGAAACTCCCCCGGTAACCCAGGCATTCAGGTCGTGGACCTCGCCGCAGACAACCCTTTTCCTGAATGGACATACCTCTGTAGGCGCTACAAGCCCATTGCAACACCTATCTCTTAAATCCTCTCTTTCCCCCTTTGTCAAAGGCGGCCCAGGGGAGATTTGCCCAGTTGCCGGGGTGCTTATCAACGGGAAATATAGACCTTTTACGTGTAAAGGTCCAAACACCAACTCTTGTGCAGCATCTGCCAGGCTTTTGCCTGTGAGGCTCTCTATTATCCAGCCGAGGAGCATAAACCCAAGGTCGCTATATCCGGTCTGTGTTCCGGGAGGAGATACCAGGGGTTCGGCCAGGAGCAATTTTTTCATTTCCAAGAGCCGGGAATCAGGCCCCAGGTGAATTAATTCCTTATAAAATGGTCTGTAGGCCGGAAGCCCGGATATATGGCCTAAAAGGTGACGGATGGATATTTGAATTTTGTCCGACGGTACTTCAGAGAGAAACGACCCCAGAGTGTCATCAAGGTGTAATTTGCGTTTTTCTATCAAGGCCATGACAGAAAGCGCAACGGCAAGGGGTTTTGTAAGGGATGCAAGATCGTAAACCGTGCGGGGACTGACCCTTGCAGACCAGGGAACATGGGTGACCCCACCCCAGGCGGCCTCAAACACAACCTCTCCGCCAGTTGCTACGGTCAGTACAGCCCCTGGGAAGAGACCACTTTTGAGGGCTTTTTCAAATAGCCTGTCTAGGCCGTAGACCTCAGAATTCCGTCTGCTTTGTGCCAAAAGGGATAACCGTTCACTTTCCCTGGGAGCAAATAATTACCAAAAGGGGGTATCAAAAAGGAACGTCGTCCTCTATCGGTGGCTGTGGTGGCTCAAGATCTGTTCCTGTTTCTGTTCCCGAGGCCCTGTCTCCTTTGGAATCCAACATCATCATGTCCCTGGCAACCACTTCTGTAGTCCACCGCTTGTTCCCATCTCTGTCCTCCCAGGACCGGGTCCTGATCTGGCCTTCCACAAAGACATTGCTTCCTTTTCGCAGATACTCGCCACATACTTCCGCAAGTCTTCTCCAGGCCACAATCCTGTGCCAGTCTGTCTCCTCTTCCCACTGGTCTCCACGTTTTATTGGACGATTTGTGGCCATACTGAAATTAGCTACTGCCGTTCCATCAGAGGTATAACGTATTTCCGGATCTGCCCCCAAACGCCCAATGAGCAAAACTTTATTAAGGCCCCTTGCCATATGATTAACCCCCCTTCAGTTATAAGCTAAACAACAAACCTGAATTGCCCTTTACCCAAAAGATCGTGAAGATGTATCACTCCAACCAGTTGTCCATTTGTTTCAACAACAGGCAATACTGTAATCAGGTGCTTTTCCATAAGGGCGAGGGCATCTGCTGCAAGGGTTTCAGGTGAAACACCTTTGGGATTTTTGGTCATAACCTGCTCCACAACCTTTTCCGACAGGTCCCCCATATTAATCAGCGCCCTTCTTAAGTCACCATCTGTTACAATCCCAACTACTGATTCCTCGCCGTCAAGTACCAAAACTGAACCCAAGCGCTTGAGGTCCATTTCCTTAAGGATTTCGGCCATGCCAGTCCCTGGTCGCGCAAGCGGGATATCAGCCCCGGTGATCATAACCTCTCGCACATGGACTCTAAGCCTGTCACCCAGGGTTCCGGCAGGATGATTTTTCCTGAAATCCTCTTCATCGAATCGCCGCATCTTAAGGAGTACCACTGCCAAAGCATCACCAGCAGCCAGAGTTGCTGTAGTGCTGGCAGTAGGGGCCAGCCCGAGAGCGCAGGCCTCTCTGTCAACCCCTGTGTCGATCATTGCCTCGCTGATCCTGGCAAGGGTTGATTCTTTATTGCCGGTTAAGGCGATTACAGGAATTCCCCTGTTTTTGAAAGCAGGTATTAAATCCCTGAGTTCCTGGGTCTCGCCGCTATTTGAAAGGGCAATTATGATATCATCTTTGGTAACCATGCCCAGATCACCATGCACGGCCTCCACCGGATGGAGAAACATGGAAGGAGTACCTGTACTGGCCAATGTAGCGGTAATCTTTCTGCCGACAAGTCCCGATTTGCCTATTCCTGTTACTACTACCCGGCCTTTGGTTTTAAGCAGCAGTTTAATGGCCTTTACAAAGCCCTCATCCAGGTGGTCTCTAACCCGCTTGATCCCTGCTATCTCAATTTCAATAACCTCCCTGGCAGCGGGAAGGATAGAATCAACATCATCAAGCAACAATGAATCCTTGGTCTCCATAAAATTTCTCAAACCTGTACTTTCCAATATTTTCATCTACAAACAAAATATATTGTACTCTGGAGATAGCTGTACATTCAAGTCCTGTATATTGAATACCTTAATATTCTCTACTTTATAATACTATTGATACAGCTTATGGACCTGATTTTTTTGGGGAGGGGGTAAAAGGTTACTTCCTTTTTTAAATTCAAAATTCAAAATTTAGAATTCAAAATTGTGTCTGAACGGCCTTTCCGTTCAGACACTGAATAGGCAGTTCTATCTTGACTGTAGTGCCCTCATCTTGTGAGGATTTGAATGATATGGAGCCTCCGTGGCTGGTCACAACCAGATGGGCCATGTAGGTCCCAAGTCCTGTCCCGTTTTTCTTCCCGGCGGTCGCGTATTTTTCAAAAAAACATGAACGGATCTGTTCTGGAACCATACCCCAGTTGTGCACACTGACCCACACCCGCGCATTATCATGTTTGACTTTGATCTTTACGGACTGGTTTTGGGGTGATGCCTCAATGGCATTTTTAACTAGGTTATCCAGTGCGCTTTGAAGATATATCTTGTCTCCGATAAAAGGCAGGCTGTGTTCAAGGGTATAGAATTTTTTACTGAAGATAATGACGATATCAACATTCTTCTTGTCAGCGATATTCCTGAGGACCATGCGGACCTGGGCGACCATTTCCATGAAGTTGAACTGTTCTTGCAAAGGCTTATATGACCCAGGTTCCAGGCGTACAACATTAAGATAGGTATTAACCATCTTTTCCAGTTGTTTTCCGCACTGTTGGATATGGCGGCAGCACTTCTGTTGTGCTTTGCTGAGTTCGGTTTTGTCAAGTAAGCGGTTAGCAAGACCGACAATCGCCACCAAACGGGAATGCATATCGTGGCGCAGCATCTTTTCCATGTCCCTTCGGGAAGTCTCCATCTCGACGAATGGGGTAATGTCACGAAAGGTCGAGATGATGCTTGGCTTGTCTTTGTAATTGATCACTGAGCTATTAACAGATACCCAACAGTATGTCCCGTCGTTCTTTCTGAATCGATACTTGACCGGGCTGCTGGTCCTCTGGTTTTTCATAAGTTTGGTAAAATCATGAATTGCCCTGGTTCGATCCTCAGGATGGAGCAGATCAGCCATGGTACGCCGATAGAACGTCATGGACTCAAGACCGAGCAAGCGGCTGAAAAATTTATTATGGAAAATAATCTTGCCCTCGGAAAAGACGGCAACCCCGTCTGCGACATTATCCACAAGAATCCGGTATTGTTCCTCCGACTGCCTCAACAGTTCAGTCTTCTCACGGACCTCACATTCAAGGCGCTGACGCTCTATTAATCGGTTGACGCTGACCAGCAATTCTCTGATATTGAAAGGCTTCTCAATAAAGTCTGAAACACCGAGTTTGATGGCCTCCAAAGCATTTTCAAAATCACCATAGCCTGTAATGAGTATGATAGCCATGGAGGGACGGATAGCACGCAATTTCCGGGAAAGAGAAATCCCGTCCATTTGAGGCATTTTAATGTCAAGGATGGCAAGGTCATAGCATTGCCGAGTTACCATTTCCAGGGCTTCGACCGGGGAACAAGTGGCTTTAATACTAAAGCCCATTTCTGACAGAACTTCGGTCAGTAATTCACAGACACTTTTTTCGTCGTCAACAATTAAAATGTTGGTAGAATTTTGCATTCGATCCCTATTACAATCATCACTGTATAAATTCGTTCCGTGCTGGCAGGCAAAGTGCCCCTGGTTTTCCACCTGCTCTAAATATAAAATAACCGTTCAAGGGTTCAAGGTTAGAGAGCGATGAAAATTGAACGGTTACAAATATAAATTAATATTATGATTAAGAGTTGGATGCGGTATCAAATATTACCATCGGCCCATCAGTAAGAAAAGTTTAAGACTAATGCTTCAGGACTCCTTAGGAACGGGAGATAAATAAGTTGAACAAAAATTAATAGGATTTTTTGTTGTATTCAAGGCGCGAGGAGCGAGCATAACGGGTTATGTGATCGACGAGCAACGAAGAAGACGGCAAAAAAGACATTAATTTGTTCAAGTTATTTATTGTACGTTCCTTAGTTATTTTAAATCATTAATGAAAAACTTGAGGAATAAGGCGTAATTAGCAGTATA
>JAGGRV010000315.1 GCA_021159445.1 Deltaproteobacteria bacterium
TAAGCAATATGGCTGAAAAACCAATAAAAACACCCTCAAAGAAGAGGAAATGCCTCTGGATTCTTGGTATTTTTTTTCTTTCAGCGGCACTGCTGTTAGGCTCGCTTTATACATACCTTCCATTGCTTATAAAAAAACTGGTGCCAATTGTTGCGAGATCCGAAGGATATTCGGTGAGGCTGAGCGAAGTCAGAACGAGTTATGGTTTAATAACTTTTGAAGAAATCGGAATCAGTCATATAGAAATCAGGGGAGAGATCCAAAGAATCTCCGTTGAATATTCCCTCTGGCCCTTTGCACTCAAGGAGATCAGGCTGGAGAAGCCGGACTTTAAGGTCACTCCAGGAGCTTCAACCGGCGGCGACTTCAGGTTTAATAAAACCTTGGTGTGGCTGCTGGAAAAAGTCTCAATTGAAAATGGAGAGATAGAGCTAAAAACTACATCTCTTGTAACAAGCCTCAGTGCCCTTTCAATAGCCATAAACGAACTTCCGTCTTCAGTGCAGGAACCAAATGATCTATCCTCTGCTTCTACGCTATCAGGCCGCATATCAGTGGTGACTCCGGAAATCCAGGCTGAGGGTGACCTGAAAGGTTTGCTGGACTGGAATTCCACACGATTTCATCTTATGTCAAAGGGGGAAATAATAGTCAATAAATCACAGGGCAGGACTGCCTATGACCTCAAAACTTCCGGCAGGATTGAGCCCCAAATGGACGGACTGAGTGCCGAAGCTGATCTTACGGTTCATGACCTTTGCTCAATCTTTCCTTCCCTTTCAGGGAAAAAGATCAAAAAAGACTTAGATGGCAATATCAGCCAACCTTGTCCTGTAAGCATATCATCGAGCATTAGATACCTCCCGGCTGAGGACCTGAATGTGTCAGGCAAATTGGCCCTTAAGGATACGAGATTATCTTCAATCTCAGGCATCCCCACGATCCAGGGCACCTGGCAAATGAAGGCGTCTTCAGATCTAAAAAATGGCTTCATTGATGCCGGCTTTGAACTTCGAGAATTGCCCATTTCCATTAAGCTTTCCTGGCCCGGTAAAAACGGCAACCAATGGGAGGCAGTTGCTGGGATTTTGAGCACCAACTATGACTTTTCCAATCTCAAAGACCCTCTCTTGTCAGGCCTTGGGGATATCATTGCTGACGCGTTTATCACACCTGATTCATGGCAGGTATCTACGAACCTTAACGTAAAGGATCTATCCTGGGCCAGGGACGAAAACCATGCCTTTGAAGGGATCTCCTCAAAGATTGAGCTCCTTGCAAATTATGACGGATCTCTCAAAAGCGTATACTGGAGGGGTGACCTTGAATGGAGTAAAGGGGCAGTACTTGTGTATCCATGGTTTCTGGATCTCTTTCAACTCGCCGGTAGTGTCAAAGCGATGGGAACTCTGGACAAAAAGAAACTGCTTTTCAACAAAATTGCAGTATCCGGACCGTTTGAACTTATGGCCAGAGAGATCTCCCTTGACTACAACCTTAATGACAATACTGCAAGGCTTTCTCAATGGAAAATGCCGAAGATTCAGTTCCTTAAGGCCAACGGCGGGTTAGAGATCCCATATGAAGTCTTTCTCCAGGAACCGTTCTCTGTGAATTACGGCTTTTTGAACGACCTGATGCCAAAGGGCACCTGGCTGGTTGAGGTGGGGCAAGGTAGCTTGCGCACTAGAATAAAAACAGACCTCTTTTTGTCTGGACATGATGTCATCCAGGGAATGGCTCTCAATCTTGACTATCCTATATATACGGATATCTGCCAGCCCAGCCTTATCAAGTGGGACAGACTCACCTGGCCTCCACTATCTTTAGAGAAGACAAAGATCCCCTTGACTATCTGCAAAAATAATCTTAGTTGCGGACCAATCAAAATTCCTGTTGCACAAGGAGAGATTTCCCTCAAAGAGATCTCCTGGGATTGGCCGATATCAAGCTTGAAGCTAAGGGAACTCAGGATCATTGATGTTGACCTGAAGTCATTCTGGCCGGATCTACCCCTCCGGGTTGATATTGAGGCTGATCTCGATCAGGGTATATGGAGTGATCCAAGGCTCAACTTCAATGGAGAGTTATTGGTCAACACGGCCGGGGGCAAGATCAGGTTTCAGAACATCTGGGTAGAGCCCCTTGCCACAATGCCCCGTTTTGGTGCTGACGTAGTCTTTCATGACCTGGATCTTGCGCAACTGAGTGACGCCGCACAATTTGGACACATAACCGGAAAACTGACAGGACACATTGACCACCTCATCATGAGCGGTAGTCAGCCTGAATCCTTTGAATTAGTGATGGAGAACGATTCAAAGGCCCCTGGTCCTAAAAGGATTGGCCTTGAAGCAGTTGAAAAGATCTCAGTCCTGGGTGGAGGCGGATCGATTCCTTTTTTCGGACGAATGTTCAAGGAATTTCCCTACCGCCGGATAGGCATATCGTGTAGCCTGGAAAATGATATGTTCACACTCCACAGCTTGATAAAAAAAGACGGGCGGGAATACCTGGTGGAAAGGGGCATTATCAGAGGGGTAGATGTCATAAACAGAAATCCTGATGGCAAGATCTCTTTCAAAGACATGCTGGATAGATTAAAAAGGATTACCCGTACTGAACAAGAGTAAGCGTTGATCGCCCTTTGGGGTGACTCATCTCTATGGTGAGCAAATATTAGGGGAGGTAAACAAATGCCTAAAATTAATCTGAAACATGCTTTCATGTTCTCCGTAATAATCTTTACTGCCTGTGTAACTGTAAATATCTACTTTCCAGCCGCAGAGGTAAGACAGGCTGCAGAGGAGATTGCAAAGGATGTGAGGGGCTATGAGTCAAGTCAAGATCCGGCAGATACAGGCGCCGGAGAGCAGCAGTCTTTTCTGAACTTTATAGGTACGGCTTATGCCCAACAGGAACTTGCCATATCAAATGCCACAATCAGACAAATAAAGGCAAGGATGAAGGCGCGATATACTCAGTTGGCGCCGTTTCTTAAACAGGGTATTCTAGGAGAGTCTGCAAATGGCATGCTGGTGATAAGGGATACAGGTTCCATCAATCTGAAAGCCCGGGCCGAAGTCAAGCGCCTGGTCAGCGCTGAAAACTCAGACAGAACCGCCCTGTACAGCGCCGTCTCAAAGGCACTTAATATAACCAGTTCGGAGCTTGCGAGGGTCCAGGAAATCTTTGCAAAAGAATGGCAAAAGACAGCACCTAAAGGGACTTGGATAGAGCCTGAAAGCGGGAAATGGAAACAGAGATAAACCAGCATCAAGCCAGATGGGTTGTTGTGAATGAGTTTTCCATCCTGATCACAGGCAGAACAGCCGAATCCTAGAATTTTCTATGCTGGGATGCACGCTCCGTGTCGTCTTATGGCAACGCTCGCACACCAGAGGATCAAGACGGCGAGACAGCGGATTTCGACCAACCCTTCTTTCCGTTCGTCACTCAACGCCACATACCGGCAGGTTAAGACGTATAAGAAGCACGGGCTTCCGCACGACTCGTCACTCGGGCCTGCCCGTTTGTGAAAACAATGTTTTGCCCGATGAGCTGCTCAAAGCCTGCCTTTTTCAGATATGGTACCTCGATTCGCCCGAAAACCAAGGTGATTTCTTCCGTAGCCATACGGATGAGCCGGTCCATAACGGGGCTGCCGTAAAGGAGGGGCATGGCCCCACCTCCCAATTGAACTTCCTCCCGGTGATCCATGGAACGTGCCAGACCGGGTGGCAGCAAGGCCATTACGTGATTGTCGTCCTGTTCAGCCATTCCACCGTGCTTTTCAAATACCTGCGTTGCAAAGGAAAGCAGAGTAGGTTTTGCAAAATTCATTGAAATTCAACTGGTCCAATATGTCCTATTCCTTTCGTTAGTATTTCAGTGTTTCAGCTCTGCTCGGGAATTGAAGGAAAAATACTTCCTATATTTATCCCCATTTTAGTGGAAATTAATTTCTCTAATTTCTAATCTTTATATAATTTCCCCTTAATGTGGGTTAAAATTGCTTCACTTAAAGCTGATCGGGAAGGTATCAGTATTGCAGTAAGTTAAGAACCAAAGGATGTTGGCTGGTTGCAGCCGCCGGTACGTGGGGCGTATGCTTCTGAATGAGAATGTGCAGGAGGACCAAGTTCTATGAAGGAAAACATCAAATTCTGCTGACTAGGCTCCCAGTTAGTTATTATCCGGTTGGGAGCCTAATCATTGCAGACTGCTTGCAAAAGTAAAGGTCAAAGGGATTTAACCAATTCAAATAAACACTTAAGGGGTATGAAGATGAAGTCTAAGAATAAGAACGTGTATGTTTCAATTAGTTCCATAATATTTATGGCCATAATGGTCATTCTCTATACCAAGCCTTGCGCTGCCAATCCGCCCAAAATCGATTGTACTGTTGAACCATGCGCGATCGAACAGGGTAATACGATCATAGTAGTGGCTGAATCTGACAAAAAATTGAAGTCCTTGAAAGTATTTCTCAAACAGCCAAAAAATAGCAATGCTCCTATGGTATTCCAAAACATGATCAGCAAGAAATGTATTGCCATAGAAATGGAGAGGGAAAAAGAAGGTAAATATGTTGGCCGTATCGACACATCTGATTTGATACAGGGCGAGGCTTTTGTTAAAGTGTATGCTACTGATTTAGATAAAGAATATGCAACACGTATAGTCCCTGTCAATATTAATTGAAAGATTCAGCACCGTTAGAGCCTATCAGCTTCGGACCAGCAAAGCTGGCAGTAATGCAACTGAATAGCCCTTAGCCTTTTAATTTGAGTAAATAGGTTAAGGGCTTTTCTTTTGTCGTATGAATTTA
>JAGGRV010000093.1 GCA_021159445.1 Deltaproteobacteria bacterium
GCAGAAAAGGTAAAAGAAGCAGGTCTTGGGCCTCCGTCAATTATCGTGGTGGGAGACGTGGTGGCCCTGCGGGATAAGGCAAACTGGTTTGAAAACCTACCCCTGTTGGGTAAACGAATCCTTGTCACCAGGACCAGGGAACAGGCCAGTGATCTTGTAAGATTGCTGGAACGGAGAGGCGCACATTGCTTGGAGTGCCCCACAATAGAAGTCCGTTTGCCAAAGGATTTAAAACCTCTGGACCAGGCCATTAACTCACTCTCTACCTTTGACTGGGTGATTTTCAGCAGCACCAACGCCGTACGTTTTTTCTTTGAACGTCTGTTCGATCTGGATTTTGATCTCAGGGCCCTTGGAAACATACGTATTGCTGTTGTGGGTGCCGGTACTGCCAAGGCAATTTCCGCCCTGCACTTAACTTCTGACATCATGCCCGACAACTTCAGGGCGGAAGGCCTGATAGATGCCTTTAGTCAGATAGATATATCAGGGAAGCGCATCCTTATCCCCAGGGCGGAAAAGGCAAGAGAGATTCTCCCCAGCCGGCTTTCAGAGCTTGGGGCAGAGATTACCCTGGTTCCTACTTACAGGACCTTGGCTCCCGACCTTAAGCCGGAAGTACTGGAAGTCCTGGAACAGGAAACTATTGACGTTCTGACCTTCACCAGTTCATCAACTGTTAAAAACTTTTTCCAGTTACTCCCTGATGATCTGCGCAATCGGATACTTAAGCAGGCAAAGGTGGCCTGTATCGGCCCGGTCACAGCCAGGACAGCAGAAGACTTCGGCCTTAAAGTCACAGTTCAACCTGATAGGTTTACAATACCATCGCTGGTATCTGCTATAGAGGACCAATTTAAATAAAATCTACAAAAGGGGTATCAACTTCATTATCCTTGGGTATATTGTAGGTTGGGTTAAGCGGTTATAGTCATCACTTTTGTTGGGTTCGCCTGACCTAACAGAACCTCAACGCACTGAGATCACTGCAAAATTAGCGAACCCAACAAAATTAGTTGCAACCGATGGCTTAACCCAACCTACAATTTGTCGTTTAGGGCAGCAAAGTGAATAGCCCATATTTACAGTATAAAAGCATTTTGTAATTTCTGCTAATTCTGTTACAATAATAGTCATCTCATGACCATTTATTGCTCAACAGATCCTCCTGAACTTGCCACATTCTTAGGCAGAATACGCAAAAAGCAGGAAGATTATGAAAAATATGGTTTTACCCATATTCAGGGTAAAACACTTAGGGCCTTTTTCGATCTGGCCCAGGAATTCGAGACCCTGGAAAATTTTTACAGGGTGTGTGTTTTTGTCCCCAAGGAGTTCATGGGGTTTGATTCCTGTCTTTATTTGGTAGATCCGGATACCAGAAAGCTCCAAATTGCCTGCGATTCCATCAAAGGACTGAAGGCCTGCGGCATGGATCCTCCCGAGGATATCAGGCTCAGCGAGTCTGCCTATGAGACAGGTGACACGTTTGTATCACCTATCAGGGGTAACCGGCGGCTGTTAACCAGGAAACCTTTAGCACAGGCAGAGGAAATTATAGGCTTGTTTGCAGTATTTCCCTTATATAAGTTTGGAGATAATGACAGGCTGTTTTTTGAAAAGTACGCAAACAGAATAGGATACAATCTGCACTACAAGTTGATTTCAGTACAGAGTGAAAAGCATATCAAGTTCATCAATACGCTTGTAGCAGACATTGAGCACAATGTCCTGGTGCCCAACATGATGTACAGGCTCTTTCTGAATAACCTCGGGAAAAAGATCCGGGAGCTTGAAGATATTGAGAAGGACTTTGGAAAAAGGATAGAAGTTGGGTTCAGAAAAGAGTGCGTTGAAACATGCCATCTGGAGCAAATACAGGGTAGCTTGGCCGACTTGTGTAAAGACCTTTTGAGGCAATATGAAGAAATTGATAAACACTATCAAAACACCAGTCTTTTTCTTGAAAGCCTGCTCAGACGGGATCACTTTGAGAAGGGATATCTTGTGCTGCGGCGCAAGATGTGCCGCTTCAGGAAAGAGGTTTTAGACCCACAACTTGAGCGTTACAAACAACGGCTTGAACGTAAGGGCATACGTATAGACTACCAGCTTGGCGGGATGCCTGACGAAGATATCCCCTTGGCAGTGGATGTAGGGCTTATTTCCCAGGTCTATGCAAACCTGTTTTCCAACGCGGAGAAATACTGCCGGGAGGTAATTAACGAACACGGAGAACCAGTCAAGTTTATGTCCTACGGACAGGAGGTGATACAAGACTTTTTCGGTCCTGGAAAGCCGGGAATCAAATTTAACGTCTATACAACCGGGCCGCACATCCCTTCAAAGGAAACTTCCCGCATCTTTGACGAGGGTTTTCGCGCGACCGGTTCTGAAAACAAGCAGGGCGTTGGCCATGGATTACACTTTGTAAAAAAGGTAGTGGAAGTCCATGGCGGCATTGTTGGCCACGAAGCAACCAACCTTGGAAACAACTTTTTCTTTGCCCTTCCCCTCCAGTACACCATTAAAGAAATCATGGACCTCCCTCTGGTTGCTGAGCTCAATACTCCCTAATTTTATGAAAATGCCAACCGACTCCCCAGGCCCAAAAGGGGTATGTGTTGACTTTGAGCATGAACTCAACCCGGAACAGCTCAGGGCTGTAGAAATCATGAACGGCCCGGTTTTGGTGATAGCCGGTGCCGGAAGCGGTAAGACCCGTACCCTGGTTTACAGAGTTGCCCGGCTTATCCAGGAAGGAGTGAAGCCGGACAAAATCCTGCTTCTGACCTTTACCAGAAAGGCTGCCGCCACCATGCTGGCCAGGGCTTCCCGGATCGTAGGTTCCCGGTGTCAGCACGTAACAGGAGGTACTTTCCATGGATTCGCCAACAGAATGTTAAGGCGCTATGGGCACCTGATCGGCTATCCCAGCAACTTCACAATACTGGACAGGTCAGATATGCTGGATCTCCTGCACCTCCTGACCCGTCAGTTAGAACTCACAGGGCCTGGAAAGCGGTTTCCCCGGAAATCCACTTTGGCTTCAATTGTGAGCAAGACAGAAAACTGCGGAGGATATGTATCCGAAGTGATTGAACAGAGCTATCCGCATTTCATGGAAAACCTGCCGGGATTGGAAAAACTCATCCCGGTCTATCGCAGGTATAAAAAAGTCCACGCACTTATGGATTACGACGATTTGCTCCTCAGGTGGAGAGATGTGCTGAAAGAACATGCCCAGGTCAGAGAATCCATGGGTTCCTGGTTCCAATACATAATGGTGGATGAGTATCAGGATACAAATGCCACCCAGGCGGAGATCGTACACCTCACGGCTTGCGGTCATAATAATGTAATGGTCGTCGGAGATGATGCCCAGTCCATCTATTCCTTCAGGGGAGCAAATTTTAAGAATATTATGAACTTCCCCGATATGTTTTCCGGAACTCAGATAATAAAACTTGAGAGAAACTACCGCAGCACCCAGCCCAACCTGGACTGCACCAACGCCATAATTGCCAATGCCAAAGAGAAATTTACAAAACGACTGACGGCACAGAGAAAGGGAGGAAATCCACCATACCTGTACACGGCAAAGGATGAGGTAGACCAGGCAAAATTTGTTGCCGACCGTATCCAGGAATTATTAAAAGATGGGTTTAAACCATCTGATATCGCCGTGCTTTTCAGGGCTGGTTTTCATTCCTTTCACCTTGAGACCGAATTAGGCAGTCGCAGGATAACCTTTGTCAAGCGTGGAGGAATGCGTCTCATTGAGGCCGCCCATATCAAGGACCTTCTCTCTCTCCTTCGCCTTCTTATAAACCCGCTGGACCGGTTGAGTTGGGGCAGGATACTTTTATTAATCGAACGTCTCGGCATCAAGAGCGTGGAGAAAATTTTCTCTCAATTGATAAAAAGCGAAGATCCCCTGGAGTGTCTTTCAACCTATAAAACCAAGGCGGCTTGGGGAGAGACAGTAAGGGGACTCGGCAATCTATTAAAAAGACTCCATGACATGCCGACGGACCTTCCGGATCTGCTTTTACAGCTCGAGACCTGGTATCGCCCACATCTGGAAAAGATCCATGATGAAGATTTCCCCAAACGTCTGCGGGAACTGGCGCACCTGAGAGGATTGTCAGCCCGGTATGACGACGCGGTGTCTATGCTCGCTGATCTGGCCCTGGACCCTCCGGACCAAGAAGAGATGGAAAAAGAAAAAGAACGGCTGGTACTTTCCACCATGCACTCGGCCAAGGGTCTTGAGTGGAAGGCAGTCTTGGTCCTGTCGCTGGCAGAAGGGCGTTTTCCCTCGCCTGCGGTTTCCTCCCGTAGCAAAGATATAGAAGAAGAACGCAGGCTATTTTATGTAGCCGCAACCAGGGCCAAAGACTTTCTGTGTTTTTGTTACCCTGCTTTTATAAGCGTCTCAGGTACAGGATTGCTCCCTGCCAGGCCATCACGGTTCCTGGAGGAGATACCTGCCGACCTCTTGCAGTTATGGAAAAAGGAAATAGATGCTGATGAAAAAATTTATCAAGAAAGCCGCCAGTACATGCCGGATGTCACCAGGGCATCTTCAAAATCTTCAAAACACGTCCAAGAAATAGACTTCCAAAGTAGCCCAGGATTTGATCAAACCGGTTCAGGTATCTTTACACCGGGGAAAAGGGTCAGGCACCCGATCTTTGGTCCAGGGCGGGTGATCAGGGACATTGGTCCAAAGAAGATACAGGTGCTTTTTGACGTTGCCGGCGAAAAGACCCTGCACCTTGATTATGCCAAGCTTAGTGTTATTGAGAG
>JAGGRV010000547.1 GCA_021159445.1 Deltaproteobacteria bacterium
GGATTAAGATATGAATATGAAAAAGAGAGGAGGCCAGGTATATTTTATAGGCGCCGGCCCTGGAGACCCGGATTTGATTACTGTCAAAGGACGGAAATGCATACAAAATGCTGATCTTGTCCTTTACACAGGTTCCCTTGTACCCAAAGAGGTTGTGGCCTGCGCAAAGGAAGACGCAGAGGTGGTTGACTCATCATCCATGACGCTGGATGAGACCCATGCCATGATCCTGGAAACCATCAGGTCCGGTGGCATGGTGGCCCGTGTGCATACAGGTGATCCTTCCCTTTACGGCGCTATAAAAGAACAAATGACCCTCCTTGACCGGGATGGCGTCAGCTATGAGGTTATTCCCGGCGTTACCGTGGCATTCGCAGCGGCCGCAGCGGCAAGGGTGTCCTTTACTTTGCCGGAAAAGACCCAGTCCCTTATTTTTACAAGGCTTGAGGGACGGACTCCTGTGCCCGAAAAGGAAAGTCTTAAAGAGCTTGCCCGCTCAAACTCGTCTATGGCTATCTACCTTTCATCTACTAATCCCGAAGCAGTAGAAAAGGAATTGATGGAAGGGGGTTATCCGGAAGATACACCGGTGGTCATAGGCTATAGAATAGGCTGGCCGGGTCAGCGAATAATTACTACAAGTATCTCATCACTTGCAAGGGATGTCAAACAGGCAGGCATTAACAAACAGGCAGTCTTTCTGGTCCTTCCGGGACAGGAGGATGACCCTGTATTCTCCAGGCTTTATAGCCGGGATTTCTCCCATGGCTTCAGGCAATGAAAAAGACTGCAATATATGCCCTGACGCACCAGGGAGCGGGTCTGGGAAAGACCCTCACAGAAAAAATAGAGGGTGATCTGTTTTTGCCGTCTCGTATTGCGGACGCGTACGGAGGCATTCCCTTTAATCATCTTATGGAGGCTGTAGCCGAAAATTTTTCTCAGTATCCAAAGCAGATCTTCATCACGGCCGCAGGAATCGTGGTCAGGTCCATTGCGCCTCACTTGCGGTCCAAGGATTCGGACCCTGCGGTAATCGTCCTTGATCAGAAAGGAAGATATGTTATCAGCCTGCTTTCAGGACATCTGGGAGGAGCCAATGCCCTGGCCGCAGAGGTGGCTCAATTGACCGGTGGAGAGGCCGTGATTACAACAGCCACTGAGACGGAAGGAGTGCCTTCCATTGATCTTCTGGCAAAAGAGCGCAATCTTTTTATCGCCAATTTGGGAGCGGTAAAAAGGATCAACATGGCCGTACTTGAAGGTAAACCCGTCCAGATATTTGATCCGGAAAATCGACTGGGCCTGAAAAATATGGATATGCCGGGATTGGTCGAAAACCGGGTTGAGAAAGAAGTGCAGTATGATATTGAAATCCCCGGAGTATGGGTCACCTGGAGGCGCAAGACGCCCGCCCCGGGCGGGGATAAACTGTTGCTGCTTCACCCAAGGTGCCTTGTTGCAGGTATTGGCTGCAACAGCGGGACGACAAAACGGGAAATTATCGAGTTGATTAAGGCTACATTCCAGGAAAATTTCCTTGCCCTGGAAAGCCTGAAATGTATTTCCACCATTGAGGAAAAAAGGGATGAAAAAGGTCTTATTGATGCGGCCCATGAGTTAGGCGTGCCGCTCATATTTGCAGACCCTTCGGAAATCAGATCCATTGATGTGCCGCATCCTTCAAGTGTTGTCGAAAAACATATGGGAGTTTCAAGCGTATGCGAAGCAACCGCTATCCTGGAATCGGGGAAAGGCAGGCTCCTGGTCCCCAAGACCAAGGGCCTGAATGTTACCCTGGCCGTGGCCCTGGAAAGTTGACCATAGTAAGTCTTGGGCCTGGCGATCCCCGGTATATGGCCCCGAAAGCCAGAACTGCCCTTATGCAGGCTGAAGTCATTGTGGGATACAAGACCTATATCGATCTTATCGAACCCGAACTTCTTGTGGGGAAAGAGATAATTTTAACCGGTATGATGAAGGAAGTCATTCGATCTCAAACGGCTATTGATAGGGCCTGTCAGGGAAAGGATACGGCTGTGGTCTCAAGCGGAGATGCAGGCATATACGGAATGGCCGGATTAGTGCTGGAACTTTTGGCCGGACAGGGCTTAATGGGGGATGTGAAAGTGGAGGTGATACCGGGTATTCCGGCACTGTCCGCTGCTGCCGCCCTCCTGGGTGCTCCGCTGATGCACGATTTCGCTGTCATCTCACTGAGTGATCTCATGATTCCATGGGAGGTGATCCGGCAACGGGTGGAGGCCGCGGCCAGGGCCGATTTTGTCCTGGTTATTTACAATCCCAAGTCTAAAAAAAGAGACTGGCAATTAGAAGAGGTGCGAGAGTTGATCCGGAAGTATCGGGGCGACCATATGCCGGTGGGAATTGTGAGAAATGCCATGAGACAAGGGCAATCCGTACAGATTACGACGCTTTCTCATCTGGATGTAACAGGTGTGGACATGCTCTCTATCCTTGTGGTAGGCAATTCCAGGACCCGATTGATAGGCGGGAAGATGGTGACGTCAAGAGGATACCTGGAGAGGTATGGTACTAAAATTCTATAAGAAGGAGTTAGCAGTAAAGATGTGGAAGCAAGCAGCCGAACAAATTCAACCCCTTTCCAGGAGTTGGCTCGACCGGGCCAGGACAAGGCTTGATAATTTAACCAAACCCAGAGGCAGCTTGGGGTCCCTGGAGAAGATGGCGGAACGGGTTGTTGCAATCCGTCAGGAAGAGGTCCCGTCCCTCAGAAAAAAGGAGGTCCTTGTTTTTGTAGGCGACCATGGTGTTGTATCAGAAGGGGTTAGCGCTTATCCGCAGGAGGTCACGGCCTTGATGGTCGGGAATTTTCTTGCAGGAGGTGCGGCGATCAATGTGCTTGCGCGCTGTGCCGGGGCGGAGGTATCGGTGATCGACATCGGTATGAAGGAGGATCTCCAAAAGGCCGACGGTCTGATAAGAAGAAATGTAAGGAGAGGGACCGGAAATATTGCCAAAGGACCGGCAATGATGTTAGACGAGGCGGAAAAGGCCATTAATGTGGGTGTGGAGATGGCCGGAGAGGCATACGAGAGAGGAGTTTCCATGATAGCAACCGGAGATATGGGCATAGGAAATACCACTCCGTCCTCCGCACTCTTTTCATCCCTGCTTCCGGCGGATGTTGTTGATGTAACGGGGAGAGGGACAGGTATTGATGAGGAAGGGGTTAAGCACAAGGTCCGGGTGATAGAAGAGGCCCTGAAGGTCAACCGTGCCTCTATGAAAGATCCGGTTTCAACCCTTGCAGCCTTGGGAGGGTTAGAGATTGCGGGGATCTGCGGACTCTGTTTGGCGGGCGCAGCACGCCGCATGATCGTTGTGGTGGATGGTTTCATATCGAGTGCGGGCGCTTTGGTGGCCATACGCATGAATCCGGTCGTCAAAGATTACCTTTTCTTTTCCCACCAGTCCTCTGAAAAGGGGCACCAAACTTTTTTTAAAAAGGAAGGTATACGCCCGGTCCTTGACCTTGATCTCCGTCTCGGAGAGGGGACCGGGGCGGCTTTGGTCATGCAACTGATTGAAGACTCGGTAAGGATCTATAATGAAATGGCCACCTTTGAAGAGGTGGGGATAGAGCCGGGGGCATGAGAGGAGAAGCCGGAAATCAGGGGCCTGAAGAGGGAAGAAAATCACCAATTAGAGGACTGGGAGGTGCTATCACGACCCTGACCCTGGTTCAATGGCCTGGGGAGGAGGACAAAGATCTTTCTGATTCCCTTCCGTGGTTTCCTTTGGTGGGCCTTTTTGTTGGCCTGATACTTTATGGAATAGGCCGCACGTGGAGCTTGCTCCCGTTTATTCAATGGCCGGCAGGTGCCGCCCTTGTCATGGTAGCTATTGAAGTATGGGTGACACGGGGCCTGCACCTGGACGGGCTGGCCGATTGGGCCGATTCGGCCGGAGGTCTCTTTGACAGGGAAAAAAGACTCGCCATAATGAAGGATGTTCGCGTAGGCACCTTTGGGATACTGGCCCTGATATTGGTTTTGGCAGCTAAATGGCTTGCCTTTGAAAGGCTGTTGTCCTCAGCCTCCATCATCTGGCTTCTGACCGTATTCATGCTTTCGAGGGGTATGATGGTGGAGTTGATCACCACGTTCCCCTATGCGAGAACAGGTGAAGGTATGGCCAGGCCCTTTGTGGATGGGGCCTCTCAAAAACACAGAATTGTATCACATTGCCTTTCCCTCGGATTTTGTCTGATCTATGGTCCTCTGGGGTTCGCGCTTTTTGGTTTGGCCGGGTTTATCACATGGCTGTTCGGGGCGTATTGCCGGCATCAGTATGGAGGGATCACAGGCGACCTCCTTGGAACAACCAATGAAATAGTAGAAGTCGGTCTCCTAATGACATGCGCTTTGCCGGGGAAAACGATCCTTAGTTATACAGGGTGGTCATGGATTTTTTAATGAAAACGAAGGCCCGGTATCGACATGGTGGGACCCCTGAGTTTGATTTGCGCCGGTTAAACTTGCCAGACAAGCGGGTACTTGACTTCAGCGTTAACATTAATCCCCTGGGCTTACCGATGATCGTTAGAGAGAAATGGCCGGAGTTCTTTTTGGCTATTAAGAACTATCCAAGTATTCATGGGGATGGAGTGGCCCGATACTACGAAGGCAAATTCGGCATACCCTCCCGAAATTTCCTGGCAGGAAACGGTTCCACTGAGATGATCTATCTGGTGCCAAGGGTATTTCGTTTCGGACACGTATTGATCGTTACGCCTTCATACCATGACTATGAGCGAGCTTC
>JAGGRV010000277.1 GCA_021159445.1 Deltaproteobacteria bacterium
ATTCAAAATTTAGAATTCAAAATTGTGTCTGAACAGCCTTTTCGTTCAGACACTATATATGCCCCTTTGGCCATAATGTCACTTTTGTTGCGCCCCACCCGCCTCCGTCGTTTCCCGTCAATGTGAAGTCGCGCACCTCAGGTAGACGGCTCAGGATGGAATGGACCGTGCGCCGAAGGGTCCCGGTCCCTTTTCCATGTATTATGCGTACGTGGATTATGTCTCTGTCCCGGCATTCGGCCAAGTAATCTGGCACAAGGTCCTTTACTTCGCGGGCATTGAAGGTGTGCAGGTCGAGGATGCCGTCAATGGGGAATTCGACCACATCCTCATTATAGATGTCCATCCGGGCAGACGCTTTAGGGCTTTTCCCCGCTGACCACTCCTACTGTGGCATCAGTGCAGCGTTGTACTACCTGGCGACTGACACTACCCATAAACAGTTCCTGTAAGGCGGAACGGCCACGCCGCCCAATAATGAGCAGATTTGTCTGTTTTTCCTTGGCCGTGTTGAGGATGACCTCACCCGGGCTGCCATATTCAACCACTCTGGCAATCTTGGATTCGCTCACCCCACTATCAGTAAAGATTTGTTGCGCCTCGTTGAGTATGTCTTCCTGAGACTTGCTGGTATATTCATGTTTTGCATAGCGAGCCAGATCAATAACATGCAGCAGGGTCACTTCAGCCACGGCATTTCCGTAACATTTGGCCAGGATCGCTGCCTCACGGGCTGCTGCAACGGCATGTGGAGAACCATCTAATGGCACTAAGATTTGCGGGATAGGGCAGACATCGGCTTTCAGGTTCTCTACCTTGGCCCTAATTACATAGACTGATTGATGGACCGGCTTGTGGAGAAGGGAAGCAGTGACACTTCCAAGCAGGACTTCTCTCGCGGCAGAGATGCCCCGCCGGCCCATGATAATAGTGGAATAGTCTCCCTCCTCGGCCATCTGCAGGATCTGTTCAGCCGGCACTCCATCGACTATTTTCTGATTAATAGGGGCCTTGGCGCCAAATCTTTTCAGCTCGGCCTCGGCCTCTTCCAGCATAGGCTTGATGTTTTTTGAAACGTGCTCTTGCCTGGATGTCTTAAAGATATCACTCTGAATAATCTCACCCTTCACGCGTACCTTTGCCATGTCATCCAGGTGACGCTTGAGGTATCCGCCTGCCAGCACGCGGAGCAATGTGATGGTCCGGACCCTGTCAGCCAAGGCCGCGGTCAGGCAGCCGCTGAACCTGACAGCCCGCTTGCTGGGCTCGCTGCCGTCAACCGGCAACAGGAAACTGGTCAACGGTTCGACAGCTCCAGCTTTCCTGATCAGAGGTTCCACCAGGGTCTTTTTAGTAAAGCTTTCTTCGATATTGATAAATTTTCCAATGACCTGCTTGAGCTCAGTACGTGATAACACCCCTAATGGCTGATGCTGTTCGTCCACAACAGGGATCCTTGACTGCCCGTGTGCCATGGCAATAACAGCGGCCTCCACGAGACTGCTTTTGAGGGTTATCGTCTTAGGATCCTTGTTCATGAACTTCTCTATGGGGATGGTCTTAGCGGCTTCGCAGGCATCCTTGAAGATCTCCTCAGTTGCAAAATGGGCGGCTATCTCATCGCTTACGACATATCCCGGCACTACCTGTCTGATAAGATCAAAAGACTGCATCTCACCGATAAGCTTGCCTGTCTTGTTGACCACGAGAAGTGAGTTCGTCTTGTCAATGATCATCTTTCTCAAGGCATCAACAAAGACTGCATCTTTACCAATAAGCACTGCCTTTCTCATTATGTCCTGAATTTTAATATTCATCTCAATATTTCCTCTGAATTTTTATTGTAAACGGTCATGATTTGATATTTTATATTATGTTTTTTTACCACCTCACCTGTACGGTCCTTCCAGCCAATGGGGGAAGATGAGAATTGCAAGCGTGGCGACAATCATTGTTGCTATCATTGCAACACTGCCGGATTTGAACCATCGTTTAAAGGTGATCGGGTCGTCGGTCTGCTCACTCTTGGCCACCACAACGACATTGGCAGTAGATCCGATGGGCGTCCCGTTGCCGCCAAAACCCACACCCAGCGCCAGGGACCACCACAGGATATTCACCGGCACACCAAGGGTTTCCAGATTCTGAATCACAGGGATCATGGCCATGGTAAAGGGGATGTTGTCAACAGCAGCGGATGCAATGGCCGAGACCCACATGATGACCACGGCCGCTACTACGAGATTGCCGTGGGCCAGTCCGGAGACGCTGCCGGCCAGATACCCCAGGACACCCGAGTGCTCCAAGCCCCCCACTATGACAAACAGGGCGGCAAAGAACAACAGCACACTCCATTCGACCTTTTCCAGAATGGGCTGGGGGTCACGTTTAGGGGTTATGATTATGAGGCATATGGATGCACCGATCAGAGCGACCATCGAAGGGGGCATGTGAATAGCGTGGTGGACGAAAAATATTGCCACGACCAGACACAGGACACCCATTACGATCTTGCAGGTCTTCCAGTCCTTCATGGCATCCCATTCATTCATATTCATTAGCTCGTCAACATTGCTTGGCGGAATGGCCAGCTCCTTCCTGAAGACTATTTTCAAGCAAAACAGGGTGACAAACCACGCAACTACTACTATCGGGGCAATATGGAATATAAAGTCGTTGAATGTGAAAGGTGCGGCGCTGCCGATCATGATGTTCGGCGGGTCACCAACCAGGGTGGCAACACCGCCGGTGTCCGACAATAATGCCTCTGACATCAGGGTGGGACCGGCCGGGATCTTCAGGTTTTTTGCAATGATTATGGTGACAGGTGCTATCAGGACAACAGTGGTTACATTGTCAAGAATCAGGGATACCAGAGTGGTAATCGTCCCCAGTACCACGACCAGCATCCATGGATCACCTTTGGTCTTCTTGGCTGAGACGATCGCCAGATATTGGAAGGCGCCGGTTCCTTCCAGGATTGCCACTATGGTCATCATGCCCAGGAGCAATCCTATGGTGTTGAAATCAATGCAGCGCAGGGCTTCACCAGGGCTGTAAAAGTGTAAAAAAATCCCCGCGGTCACCATCACACAGGCGCCGAACATGCCGATGACCGTCCTGTGCACCTTTTCTGTAAGGATCAGTGCAAAAGTCACTACAAAAATAATGGATGATAGTATAAATGTAATTGAAGTTGGTGATACTGCCGCTGCGGCACCATGTCCCGTCATTACCCTATATCTCCTTTGAATAATTTTTTGATTACAGCTTCTCCCCTGAAGGCGGATAAACACTCACTGTTAGGTCAAAAAAAACCCTCTCGCCCAAGTCTACCATAATAAGAGATGCGTTGAAGTCAACTACTTTAATGAATCTGTATTCATTCCACCATATGGACGCAATTATTGTATGACATCCGGCCCTGGAGTCCCTGACATAATGTTCAAGGATGAAAAGACGAAAACATATATGGCAACAGTTATGCAGACGGCCAACAGTGTCTTGGAGAGTTTGAGAGAAAATGTATAGCTAAGCCCCAGGGCAATCAGATAGAGTCTATAGATTTCGAGGATAAATCCTCCCATAGGGACCCAGGAAATCAGGGCTGTTGCCGCTGAATAGGCAGTTACCCTGAAGGCTGCTTCATATGTCCCTGATCCCTTGAAAAGCCCTGTGACGATAACATAGAGGATCCAGGCAGTTACAAAGGGCATCACAAGCCCGTTGAATAGACTGAGGGCAATGATGGCCCCTTTTTTAAGAGTGAGACCAACAAACAATGTGTGAATCAGAGCACAACCGGCCAGGAATATACAGGGGTTTCGCATGCCCCCTTCGCTCCTCATCCCCTCGTAAAAGGATCTGGGAAAAAACAGGACGTCCTTTGGCAGGTGAAAAAAACTGCCCAGAAAATTGCCGGGATCAAAATCGTTTATTGTATTGTGCTTTGAGGAGGACATAGGGTCTTATGCCTAACACAAATAACCCTGCCCGGGCCGTTTAGGACCGGGCAGGGTTATTATTGTAGGCTACGTGTTTTTAAACAATAAGCCTATTGGTTCAGAACAAATTGAGATATCTCATGGAACAGGTCGCCCATGCGCACGACCCCGATGAGCTTGCCTTCTTCCACAACCGGCAGGACATAGACGTGCTCCTGCAGCATGATATGCGAGGCCTTTAAGATATTATCTTCCGCATCAATAGTGACTGTACGAAATGGCCACCCGGCCTTTGTACGATCCCATACCTTTAAGATACTCGTATAAATTGCGTTTTCGATATCGACCTTACCCGTATCATCTAATAAGAACTCCTTGACAGGCCGCCCAAGCCGTTCTTCACTTCCTTCTTTTGATTCCAGCAATTGGTCCCAGAACATGGGGACCCCCACCTCGTAGTGCCTTGCAAATCTGGGATCAAGTCCCTTCAGGATATCCTTCTCGGAAAGCATGCCTACGAGCTTATCTTCATCAAAAACCAGGACCGTGTGGTGACCGGTCTTATATGCCTCGTTAAGCTTGGCGATTGCCTCTCTGAGCGTACCTGAATACTGCATATGCGGATATTCGCTCAGAGAAATGACCAGGTCTTTTACCTTTTTCTTGTTCATATCTCCTCCTAAGTCAGCAGGTGTTATCAAGATACACCGCGACTATTTATAACACACAATGTCTCTATATAGTTCCACTTTTTGTAACCGTTTACGGGATTACAATGCACGTTTTACCGCAATCCACCGAACTGTAAGCGTTTACAGGGTGCTGCAGATGCGAGGCGGAGGGTACGCAGACGT